>CAJFUJ010000041.1 GCA_904420185.1 uncultured Butyricicoccus sp.
TGGCGACCCGGAAGGGACTTGAACCCTCGACCTCTGGCGTGACAGGCCAGCGCTCTAACCGACTGAGCTACCGGGCCACTTGCAAAGTGCTTTATTAATATACCGGATAATCCGCGGTTTGTCAACAGGTTTTTCAAAAAATTTTTGAAAAATTTTTGGGGTTGGCTTACAAGCGGTCCACTGCAAGCGCTTGACCATATGGCTGCAAAATGCTATCCTGAAATATAAGGCAGTTGGAAGAACTAAAATCACCAACTTTTTGTACAAATGCGGGAGAGGAACGCGCTTCAGCGAAATATTCGGCAACTTTTTATATTCCAAACAAGCCCTAAATGCAATCTGCACAAAGGAGAAAACGCCATGCGCATATGGATCGGGCGCGGTGGAAGCGGGAAAACCACCGCCATCCTACAAGAAATCGCAAGACAGGCCGAAAAAAATGAAGGACGACAGATTCTGCTCGTGCCGGAGCTGTTTTCCCACGCCTATGAGCGGCATCTGGCCGAGGCGACCGGCAACCACGGCGGACGTACGGCTGAGGTGATTACCTTTTCCCGGTTGGCTGGCCGGGTATTCGCCGAGATGGGCGGCCTAGCGGATGTTGCCCTGACCCCGGCCGGCCGGCTGCTCACCCTGACCGAAGCCGCCCGGCGGGTGGACGCCGGGTTGCTGACCTATCGCGGCTTGGCTGACAAGCCTGAACTGGTCAAAGAAATGCTGCGCATCATCGACGAATGCAAAACCTGCCGTGTGCGGCCGGAGGATATATTCGCCGCCGCCGGGCAGCTACAAGAAAATGCACCGGTACTTGCCGAAAAATTGCGCGATGTAGCCCAACTATTTACCGTCTATGATGCACTGTGCGAAAATACCATGCCCGACCCGCGCGATGCCCTCACCCGCATGGCCGAACTGCTGCCGCAAAGCACAGTGCTGCGTGGCACATCCCTGTATATCGACGGCTTTTCTTCTTTTACCCCCCAGGAGGTCGCGGTATTGGATGCTTTCCTCACGCTGCGCCTGCAAATTACTGCGGCCATCACGCTGGACGCCGCACAGACCGAACTGTTTGTATCCGCCGATAAAACCGCCCGGCTGCTGCGCCGGATGGCGGCCCGACATGGGGAAGCGGTCGAAATGCGGGATTTCGGCGGGTGCAAGCGGAAAAAACCGCACGACCTGTCGGTGCTGGAGCGGGAAGGCCTGCTCCCTACCTCGGTGCCGCAGCCTTCGGACGGGAAAAGCGTCCGCCTGTTTTACGCGGCCAACCCCTTTGCCGAGTGCGAACATGCGGCAGCCTATATCCGCCGCATGGTGCGGCAGACCGGCGCGCATTGGAGGGATTTTGCCGTGGTTGCTCGGGAAGGCGACCCATATACAGCTGCGCTGCAAATGGCCATGGCACGCTATGATGTGCCGGTGTTCCAGAGCACCAAAACCGACCTGCTCACCCGCCCGCCCATCAAGCTGGTGACCGGTGCGCTGGCGGTGGTCGGGAACGGCTGGCGGTATGCCGACGTTTTCGACTGCCTCAAAACCGGCTTGTGCAGCTTGGAGCCGGACGAAATCGACCAGCTGGAAAACTATGCATTGACCTGGCGCATCCGGGGCGCAACCGCCTGGCAGACCGACTTCACCGGCCATCCGGATGGCTACGGCCAGCAGCTCGACCCGGATGCGGCGGCCCGGCTGGATGTACTCAACGGCCTGCGCCGCCGGGCGGCGGAGCCCTTCACCGCCCTGGCCCGCGGGCTACGTGCGGCGGGCAATGCGCGGGAATTTTTGCAGGCCCTCTATGATTTCCTGGTCCGGCAGGGCACGCCCGAGCGTATGGCCGCACGTGCAGCTGCTTACGAGCAGGCCGGAGAACTCCAGCTGGCCGACGAGTACCGCCAGCTTTGGGAGATCTTGATGTCCGCAATGGAGGAGATGGCCTGGGTGTGCGGGGATGCGCCCATGGAATTCGGACGGTTCGTCACCCTGTTCCCGCTGGTGCTGGGCGAGTATGACGTAGGTTCGATCCCGGTGTCGCTGGACCGGGTGACCTGCGGCTCGATCGACCGCGTGTGCGGTGGCGGGCAGTACCGGCATGTGATTGTGCTGGGCGTCAACGACGGGCTGCTGCCCAAAGCGCCCGCAGGCGCCGGCATCCTCAGCGAAGGCGACCGCTTGGCGCTCGACGGGATCGGCCTGACCTTGTCGGCGTCTGGCGCCGAACGGATGCTCATGGAACAGGAAACCATCTACAAAGCCCTGGCCTGCCCGGGCGAAAGCCTGCTGCTTTGCTGCCATTTGACCGACGCGGGCGGGAAGGAGTGCCGGCCCTCCTACCTGCTGGGTGCGTTCCAGCGTAAACTGACCGGCCTGCCGGTGGACAGCGGGAGCGAAATCGCTGATTTGGACCGCCTGTGTGCCGACCGTCCGGCGGTCGAGCTGGCGTGCGCAGCCCTGTCCGAAGGGGTGCGCACCCCGGCCCAGCAGGCCGCCTTGCAGGCCTTTGCCGGGGACGAGCGGGTGCAGCGCGCCCGAACCGTGCGGACCGGGCGGGGACCGGTCGCAAACCGGGAAACCGTCGAGGGCTTATACGGCAAAATCCCCGGCTTGACCGCTTCGCGCGTCGATCTATTCTATTCGTGCCGGTTCGCCTTTTTTATGCGGCACGGCTTGCGCGCCAAACCGCGCCGTCAGGCGGCGTTCGCCGCGCCCGAAACCGGGACCTTTATCCATTATGTCCTGGAAAATACCTTGGCCGAACTGGACGCCCTGCCCGGCGGGGCGCGCGGCGCGGACGAGGATACGGCCCAGAAAACCATGAAAAAATGGGTCAAAGCCTATGTGGAAACCTATCTGGGCAGCTTGGAAAAACAGACCGCCCGGTTCCGCTACCTCTTCCGGCGGCTGGTCCGGATGATGGGCAGCATTTTGCAAAATGTGCTGGCGGAGTTGCGCGATTCCGACTTTGTGCCGATCGACTACGAGCTCAAGTTCGGCTTTGACGGCGATTTGCCCCCGGTGCGCTGCGCCGACCAGGACAATACCGTGCTGCTGAGCGGTACGGCCGACCGGGTGGACGGCTACATCCAAAATGGACGGCTCTATGTGCGGGTGATGGACTACAAAAGCGGTGTCAAATCCTTTTCGCTGTCCGATGTGTGGAATGGGCTGAATTTGCAGCTGATCCTCTACCTATTCGCCATCCGCGAGGAAGGGCTGGCGCGGTACCGCGAAAAATTGGCCCAGGAGCTGGACAGCATCGAAGCGGCTGGGATGCTTTATATCCCGGCGCGGGATGAGGTGGTGGACCTGGACGAGGACGAGCCCGACGAGGACAAATTGCGCGCCCTCAAACAAAAGGCGTTGCGCCGCAGCGGCCTGGTCAGTGACGACTTGACACTGCTCCAGGCAATGGAACACGGCTTGGCTGACGACGGGCGGTTCTTGCCGGTCAAGCTCAAGGCGCCCAAGCCGACCAAGAAAAACCCCGACCCGGCCCCGGAACTCTCCGCCGCCTCGGCGGTGGCTGACCTGGAGAAATTCGGCCGCCTGGCCCGCTTTGCCCAGGGCAAGCTGCTGGAAATGGGGCGGGAGCTCAAAAAGGGACGGATCGACGCCGCGCCCTGCCGCCATGGCCAAAGCCTGCAATGCGATTGGTGCGAATTCCGCGCCGCCTGCCGGTTCGACGAAACGCTGGGCGACCGCATCCGCAGTCTGGCTAATCTGAAAGACAGCGAATTTTGGGAAAAACTTGCGGAAGGAGGACAGGCCCATGCCCCAATGGACCGCGGAACAGAAGGCCGCGATTGAAGAAAACCGCGGCGCGCTACTGGTGTCGGCGGCCGCCGGTTCGGGCAAGACCGCCGTGCTGGTCGAGCGGGTGTTGCGCCGCCTGACCGACGCCGGCAACCCGGTGGATATTGACCGGCTGCTGCTGGTCACCTATACCAACGCCGCTGCTGCCGAAATGCGCGGCAAAATCGCTGACGCCATCACCGCCCGGCTGAGCTTGCAGCCGGACGATGTGCACTTGCGCCGCCAGCTGCTGCTGGTGCACCGGGCGCAGATCACAACCGTACATTCCTTTTGTTTGCAGTTGGCCCGCGAGCAGTTCGCCGCGCTGGAGCTGCCACCCGATTTCCGCATCGTGGACGAGGGCGAGCGGGCGGAAATCCTGGAGGAATGCATGGAAACCGTGCTCGAAGCGGGTTATGACAGCGAGGACGAGGGCTTTTTGGCGCTGAGCGACCTGCTTTCAGCCGGGCGTGACGACAAGCGGCTCAGCCAGGTTGTACTGGAGGTGTTCGAGAAATTACAGAGCCACGCCGACCCCGACCGCTTTTTGCAACAGGTGCAGGCGCTGTTCACCGACCAGGCGGACAGCGGCAAACACCGGGCGGTCTTGCTCGAGCAGGCCAAAGAAGCGGCGCAGTATGGCCGGGCCTGCTTGCAGCTGGCGCTCACAGAGCTGGAAAGCGACGATGCGCTGCACCAGGCCTATGGCCCGGCGCTGCTGCACGACGAAGCCAACGCACAGGCGCTGCTGGGTGCAATGGAAACCGGCTGGGATGCAGCCGTACAGACGGCGCACGAAATCGGTTTTGACCGGCTGGGCAGCGTACGCGGTTATGAGGACAAGGACTTCCAAAGCCATATCAAGCAGCTGCGCGAGGAGTGGAAGGAAGCGGTCGGGACCATCCAGACCCGGCTGCTGGCCGTGGACACGGCGAGCGAAGCGCAGCAGCGGGCCATGGTCGCGCCGGCGATGGGCGCGCTGGTGCAGACCGTGCGCGCCTTTGGCCGCGCCTTTGCAGCCGAAAAGCTGCGCAGAGGGGTGGTCGATTTCAGCGACCTCGAACACTTTGCCGTACGGCTGCTGTTAAAAGACGGAAAACCGACCGCGCTGGCTGCTTCGGTGGCAGCCGGCTTCGAGGAAATCATGGTGGACGAATACCAGGATACCAACGCCGTGCAGGAAGCCATTTTTGGCGCGGTCAGCCAGGACGGGCGCAACCTGTTCTTTGTGGGCGACGTCAAACAGAGCATCTATGGCTTCCGGTTGGCCAACCCGTATATCTTCCTGTCCAAGTACCAAGCCTGGCCGGATGCCGCTCAGGCGCCCGACGGCGCGCCGCGCAAGCTGAATTTGACGCGCAATTTCCGCTCCCGCGCCGCCGTGCTCGAAGCGACCAACTTCATCTTCCGCCGGGTGATGTGCCAAGCGGTGGGCGATTTGGACTACACCGACAAGGAAGCGCTCTATGTGGGGGCGGATTATCCGGATGCGGACGACCCTCGCTACCGCACCGAGGTACTGCTGCTGGACACGGCGGAAGCCGATGCCGAAAGCCCGGAAAAAGCCATGCTGGAGGCCGAACTGGTCGCCGGGCGTATCCGCAAGCTGTTGCAGGAGGAGTTGCCCATCTACGACCGCGGACAGGACAAAACCCGGCCGGTGCAGCCGTCGGATATTGTGATTTTGCTGCGCTCAATCCGCCGCAAGGCGAGCATTTACCGGCAGGCATTGGAGAAAATCGGCCTGTCGGCGGAAACCGACGAATCCACCGGCCTGCTTTCCTCCAGCGAGGTGTCGGCGGTCGTCTCCTTTTTGCATGTGATCGATAACCCCCGGCAGGACGTCGCGCTCATCGGGGTGATGCGTTCGCCGCTGGCCGGCTTTACCGAGCAGGAGCTGGCCGACATCCGTCTGGTGGACAAAAACGCCGCGTATTACGACGCCGTGCAGCTGGCCGCAACGGCAGGAAACGAAAAAGCAGCTGCCTTTTTGGAAAGCCTGGGCGTGTTGCGGCGCATGGCCGTCGATGTGCCGGTTTCCACCTTGATCGAGCGGATCTATGACCGGACCGGTGCGCTGGGCATCTACGGGGCGCTGCCAAACGGAAAACAGCGCCAACAAAACTTACTCGCCTTTTTCGAGCAGGCGCGCTCCTTTGAAGAGGGGGGCAGCAGAGGGCTGTTCCGGTTTGCGGCGCTGCTGCGCGGCATGGCCGAGCGCAGCGAGGATTGGCAAACTACGCGGGCTGCGGCAAGCGGCGGTGCGGTGCGCATTTTATCCATCCACAAATCCAAGGGATTGGAATTCCCGGTCGTCATCTTGGCCGACTGCGCCAAAACTTTCAACGAACAGGACCTGCGTGCGCCGGTCCTGATGCACGCGGCGCTCGGCTTAGGGCCCAAATGCAGGGACTTGGATCGCGGCGTGCAATATCCCACCTTGTGGCGGCAGGCGGTGACCGTGCGCGCCCGCCGCGAGGCGGTCAGCGAAGAACTGCGCATCCTGTATGTGGCGCTCACACGCGCCAAGGAAAAGCTGATTTTGACGGCATCCGGCGCAAAATGGGAGCAGGAACTGAAAAAATGGGCGATCTTGGCCCAGATGAACCCCATGCCTGCCTATGCGTTGGCGCGGATGCGTTCGGCACTGCCGTGGATCATATTACCGCTTTTGCGGCATCCGGCCGGCGGCGCGCTGCGGGAGTTGGCGCAGTTTTCCGGACTGCCGGATACCGAGGCCCCGGATGTGTTCGACATCTGCATCGTCACGCCGGAAACTAATGCGCACCTGCCGGCGCCGGCGCCCATCCAGCAGACCGAACGCCCGCTGCCGCTGGTGCATACCGATTTGCAGTATCCGTCGCCTGCGTTGCAGGATATTCCAGCCAAATTGACCGCGACCGGCATCAAACGCGGGTTCAAGGCCGATGAAGCGTCGGAGAATACGCCGCCGCCCCGGCCAGAAGCCAAACTGCGGCAGCCACGCTTTGCCCAGGAAAAACGCGGCCTGACACCGGCCGAGCGCGGGACGGCCCATCATCTCTTCATGCAGTTTTGCGATTTTGACGCCTGCGCGCAGCCGGGCGGCGTGGGAAAAGAACTGGCGCGCCTGCGGGAAAAGCGGATATTGTCCCCTGAGCAGGCGGACAGCATCCAATGCAGCCGGATTGAAAGCTTTTTTTGCTCTGAGCTGTACCGTGAATATTTTTTGCAGGCAAAGGTGCGGCGTGAATTTAAATTTTCGGTTGTCGTACCAGCGAAAACATATTATCCGGCCGCACAGGGCGCAGACGGCGAAACCGTGCTCTTACAAGGTGTGATCGATTGCCTGATCGAAATGGACGAGGGGTTCATTGTGGTGGACTTCAAGACCGACCGGGTGCGCGCCCAGGATACAGCTGCCCGCGCCCAGACCTACCGCACCCAAATCGACGCATATACGAGCGCGGTACAGGCGATTTTCGAGCGGCCGGTGATCGGACGGGCGCTGTTTTTTCTGACGGCTGGGGTATGCGTTTGGATGGATGATTAGGGGGCGGGCGTTTTCGCCCCCCCTAGCAGGCGCAGGTTGGCGCGCCGTACCAAAGTCTCGAAAAATTTCTGAAAAGGTATTGACAAGTGAAGGAGATGCAAGTATACTATACAAGTTGCTCAGTGGCAACGGGCTTTCAAAAGGTCGGAAAAAAGAATGAAAAACTCCTTGACAGATCAAATGAAAGCTGATATAATAGAAAAGCTCTCAAGTGAGCGGGTGTGAAAAACAAGTAACATCGGCGTAAGGAGAGCGTAAAGCCTGGCTGGCAAGCGGAGGCACCTTGGTCAAATTTCACGATGAA
>CAJFUJ010000042.1 GCA_904420185.1 uncultured Butyricicoccus sp.
CCGCGCCTTGCTGCACCGGTTGCCGCCCAGCGGGATGTAGACGTAATCCCGGAACCAGGTGGACAGCGAAATGTGCCACCGCCGCCAAAATTCGGTGATCGACCGGGAGATGTAGGGATAGTTGAAGTTCTCCAAAAAGTGAAACCCGAGCACCCGGCCCAGGCCGATGGCCATGTCCGAATAGCCGGAGAAATCAAAATAAATCTGGAATGTATACGCCAGCGCACCAAGCCAGGCGATGTCCCAAGTCAGCTGGCTTTCCGGCAAAGCGAACGCCCGGTCCGCCATCTGCCCCATGGCGTTCGCCAGCAGCATTTTTTTGCCCAGGCCGATCATGAACCGGCGGATGCCGCCCGCGGCCTCGTCCAAGGACGAGCGCCGGCTGACAATCTCGCGCGCCACGGTCTGGTACCGCACAATCGGCCCTGCGATCAGCTGTGGGAACAGCGCCACATATAAGGCCACATGCAGCGGATTTTTTTGCACCGGCGCATCGCCGCGCGCCACGTCGATCACATAGCTCAGCCCCTGGAAGGTGAAAAACGAGATGCCGATGGGCAGCACGATTTCCGGGACCGGCCACGCCAAGCCGAACAACTGGTTCGCGCTGGAAACAAGCAGCATGGCGTACTTAAAATAGACGAGCAGCCCCAGCCCCACAACGCTGGCCAGCGCCACGCCCAGCCGTTTTCGGCGGACGGCAACCATGCCGCAGACATAGTTCACGCCGATCGAAAGCAGCATGACAAACACAAACACCGGCTCGCCCCAGGCGTAAAACAGCAGGCTGAACAACAGCAAAATGTTGTTCCGCGTTTCGCGGAACCGTTCGGGCACCGCGAAATACAGCAAAAAAAGAACCGGCAGAAAGACAAACAAAAAGATACAGCTGCTAAACGTCATCGTTTCTCCTCATGCTTCCCCGCCGCAAAGAAAAACGGACAGGCTGCGCCTGTCCGTTTGAAGCGGCAAAGTAAAGCTTACTTCAGGGTTACCTTTGCGCCAGCCTCTTCCAGCTGCGCCTTGATGGACTCCGCATCCTCCTTGGAAGCGGCTTCCTTGATGATCGCCGGCGCGCCGTCTACCTTCTCCTTGGCCTCCTTCAGGCCCAGGCCGGTGATCGCGCGGACAACCTTGATGACGTTGATCTTGGAAGAACCAGCATCGGTCAGCTCGACGTCGAACTCGGTCTTCTCCTCAGCAGCCGGAGCAGCAGCGCCGCCGCCTGCACCTGCAACAGCAACCGGCATCGCCGATACGCCAAACTCTTCCTCCAGAGCCTTTACCAGCTCAGCCAGCTCCAGGACCTTCAGGCCCTTTACGCCTTCCATAATCTCTGCAACAGTCATGGTATAAAACCTCCATTTTTCAAATTTAAAAATTTTATGAAACGCTGCAATTACTCAGCAGCAACCTCAGCGGCAGCGGCCTCCTTGGGCGCCACCAGCGTGGAAACCAGGGCTTCCCCGTCCTCAGTCTTTTTGGCGATATTGTCAAGCGCAATAACCAGCTGGGTAATCGGGAAGTTGAAGCCATAGAGCACCTGGGCAATGAGGCCCTCGCGGCTGGGCATCTCGGCCAGCTTGAGCACCTCGGCGGCAGGGATCGCCTCGCCCTCCAGGTAACCGGCCTTGATCTTGAAGTTGTCGTGCTTCTTGGCGTACTCATTGAGGATCTTGGCGGCGGAGACCACGTCGTCGCCCGTGCTGATGGCCAGCGCGGTGGTGCCATTGAGGTGCTCCTCAAACGCGTCGAAGCCCAGCTCCTTTGCGGCAAAGCGCAGCATCGTGTTCTTGATAACCGCGTACTCAACGCCGGCTTCACGCAGCTCACGGCGGAGCTTGGTGTCGTCCTCAACGTTGATGCCCTTGTAATCCACCAGCACACCGGCCGGGGAATTCTTGATCTTCTCTACCAAAGAAGCGACCAGAGCCTTCTTTTCTTCCAGAATCTTTGCATTCGGCATCTTGTTTCACCTCCAAAAATAAAAGTCCTCTTGTACAAAGACACAAGAGGACACAAAATGAACCAATCATCCATGTGCTGACCTCGGCGGGCGGCATAGAACCTTTGAGACCTTGCGGTCACCAGCTGTCTTTGACCAAGCTATTATAGTATAGCTGCCGCGCCGGGACTTGTCAAGCATTTTTTCGGTTTTTCCCCTATTTTTTCAGATACCTAGCCAAGTACCTGCCGGTATAGGACGCTTCGCACTGGACAACTGCTTCAGGGGTACCGCAGCAGACCACTTCTCCGCCGCCATCGCCGCCTTCGGGGCCCAGGTCGATGATATAATCGGCCGTCTTGATCACGTCCAAGTTGTGTTCGATAACGACGACCGTGTTCCCTTTTTCGACCAGTTTCTGCAAAACGTCCACCAATTTGTGCACGTCGGCCATGTGCAGGCCGGTCGTCGGCTCGTCCAGGATATAGATGGTCTTGCCGGTCGAGCGCTTAGACAGCTCGGTGGCCAGCTTGACCCGCTGGGCCTCGCCGCCCGACAGCGTGGTGGACGACTGCCCCAACTTGACATACCCCAGCCCGACCTCCTGCATGGTCTGCAACCGGCGCGCCAGCTTGGGTACGTTCTCAAAGAACACGACCGCCTCGTCCACCGTCATGTCCAGCACCTCGTAGATGTTCTTGCCCTTGTACCGCACCTCCAAGGTCTCCTTGTTGTAGCGCTTGCCCTTGCACACGTCGCAGGGCACATAAATATCAGGCAAAAAGTGCATCTCGATCTTGAGCAGGCCGTCGCCCGCGCACGCCTCGCACCGGCCACCCTTGATGTTGAAGGAAAACCGCCCTGGGCCGTAGCCGCGCGCCTTGGCGTCCGCCGTCTGGGCAAACAGCTCGCGGATGTCGTTAAACAGGCCGGTATAGGTCGCCGGGTTGGAGCGCGGCGTACGCCCGATGGGCGATTGGTCGATGCCGACCACCTTGTCCAGATTTTCCAGGCCGCGCATCTCCTTGTGTGCGCCCGGCCGGGTACGTGCGCCGTTGAGTTCGGCCGCCAGGCGCTTGTACAGGATTTCATTGACAAACGACGATTTGCCCGAGCCGGACACCCCGGTCACGCAGGTCAAGGTCCCCAGCGGGATGGTAAAATCGGTGTGCTTCAGGTTGTTGACCGCCGCGCCCTTGACGATCAGCTTTTTGCCGGTTCCCTTGCGGCGGACCGGCGGCGCCGGGATGGACGCCCGCCCCGACAGATAGGCGCCTGTCGCCGATTGTTCGCAGGCCAGCAGGCCCTGCACATCCCCTTGGTACACCACTTCGCCGCCGTGCACGCCTGCGCCTGGGCCAATGTCCACGATATAGTCGGCCGCATACATGGTGTCCTCGTCGTGCTCCACGACGATCAGGGTGTTGCCCAAATCGCGCAGGTGTTTGAGTGTGGCCAACAGCTTGTCATTGTCGCGCTGGTGCAAGCCGATGGACGGCTCGTCCAGGATATACAGCACGCCCATCAGCGACGAGCCGATCTGGGTGGCCAGGCGGATGCGCTGGGCCTCGCCGCCTGACAGCGTCCCCGACGCGCGAGAGAGGGTCAAATATTCCAACCCGACCGAGCGCAAAAAGCCCAGCCGGTCCAGGATCTCCTTGATAACGCGGCCGCCGATTTTGCGCTGCATCTCGGTCAGCTCCAGCTTTTCCATAAAATCAATGGCCTTTGAGACCGACTTCTCGCTGAATTCCATGATATTCAGCCCGCCGACCGTAACTGCGAGCACCTCTTTTTTGAGCCGGCGGCCCTTGCAGTCTGGGCAGGGTGCTTCGCTCATGCACTCCT
Source organism: uncultured Butyricicoccus sp. (assembly GCA_904420185.1). Classification (GTDB taxonomy): domain Bacteria; phylum Bacillota; class Clostridia; order Oscillospirales; family Butyricicoccaceae; genus Butyricicoccus_B. Next base: position 3,794 of record CAJFUJ010000042.1, read on the forward strand.
CGATTTCGCCGCGCGCATATTCGCTCGAGGTTTCGCGGTAGCGCCGCTCCAGGTTGTTGACCACCCCTTCGAAGGGCTGCTCCATCTTGCCGCCTGAAAACCGGCTGACCGACAGGGTCAATTTTTCGCCCTTTGTGCCGTACAGCAGGGCGTCCACCCCTTCTTTGGGTAGGTCTTTGAACGGTGTATCCAGCGTAAAGCCATACTTTTTTCCCAGCGCCTCAAAGTACATCCGGGAAATGCTGCCCGGCTCGGCATTGCTCCAGCCGCTTGCTTGGATGGCCCCTTCTTTGATGGACAGGTTGCGGTTGGGGATGATGCGGTCAGGGTCGATCTTCATCTGAATCCCCAGGCCGGTGCAGGTCGGGCAGGCGCCGTAGGGGTTGTTGAACGAAAACATCCGCGGTGTCAGCTCTTCGATGGAGATGCCGCAGTCCTCGCAGGCGTAATTTTGCGAAAAGGTCAGCGTCTCGCCGTCCACCACGTCAGCCAGCACCAAGCCGCCCGACAGCGCTGACGCAGTTTCCACCGAATCGGTCAACCGCGCGCGCACCTCGGGTTTGATCGCAATGCGGTCAACCACGATTTCAATGGTGTGCTTTTTATTTTTTTCTAGGTGAATTTCCTCAGATAAGTCATAGAGGTTGCCGTCCACCCGCACGCGCACATAGCCGGATTTGCGTGCATCCTCGAAAACCTTGACATGTTCGCCCTTACGCCCGCGCACCAGCGGCGCCAAGATCTGCACTTTGGTGCGCTCGGGCAATTCCATGAGCTGGTCGATGATCTGGTCGATGGTCTGCTGGTGGATTTCCTTGCCGCACTTGGGGCAGTGCGGCGTGCCGATGCGCGCCCACAGCAGACGCAGGTAATCGTAGATTTCGGTCACCGTGCCTACGGTCGAGCGCGGGTTTTTGGAGGTGGTTTTCTGATCGATGGAGATAGCCGGCGAAAGGCCCTCGATATAGTCCACATCCGGCTTTTCCATCTGGCCCAAAAACTGCCGGGCATACGAGGACAGCGACTCGACATACCGCCGCTGCCCTTCGGCATAAATGGTGTCAAAGGCCAGCGAGGATTTGCCCGAGCCCGACAACCCGGTGAACACCACCAGCTTGTCGCGCGGGATCTGGATATCCACGTTTTTCAGGTTGTGCTCGCGCGCACCCTTGACAAAAATATGGTCTTGCATTGCATTCCCCTTCATTGATTTTTATGGCCGCTGTGCGGCCTTTCACATAAACAGCTTGGGCTCGGCCCGCCGGGCGTATCCCAGCTCCAGCTCTTCCTTATGATATAAGTATCCCGGATCGTCGAAATATTTTGCACCCTTGGGGCATTTTTTCTCGCACGCACAGCATTTGATGCAGATGCCGTTTACCGTTTCCGGATGCTCCCGGTCAATCGAACCCATGGGACATACGTCCACGCACACGCCGCAGCCGTCGCATTTTTCCAGATCGGTCTTGGGTTTGACCTTGAGGATGTTGATGGGCGTGCCTTTGCGGTCACGCGGGGTATAGTAGGGCCGCAGTGGCGTGCAGCCTTCGACCTGTGCGGGCGTGGTGTAGGCCCCTCGGGTCAATTTTTCGCCCACCTGCGCTGCAAACTCCTGTGCGAGCTGCAAATCGGCTGCGTCCGGCCGGCCGGCGGCCAGGGTGCGGGAAAAGGCGTGTTCGCCGACAAAGGCCGCACCTGCAATGGTGTGGAAGCCGTCCGCCTCCAGGATGTCGCGCAGTTCGATGAGACCGTCGTCAAAGTTGCGGTTGCCGAACAGGACGACCGGCACGGCCAACGCGCCCTTGCCCTCGATGGTCCCCAGGTACTTGAGCAGCACGTTGGGCACCCGTCCGGCGTAGACCGGCGTGCCGAACACGACCAGGTCATCCGGCCCAAAGATCCTGCCCTGTTTGCGCGCCCCAGGTAGGGTGAAATCGACCACCGCATATTGCGGGTCAAGCGTTTGCGCAATCGTGCGGACGATTTTTTCGGTTGTCCCAGTCGCGCTCCAATACATTGCCGTCACTTTCATAGCATGTCCCTCCTCTTCATTTGAGAAACTCTTTTTTGCGTTTTTGATTCCCGGCCGTTTGCTCGGCTTCAAGCGCTTGGATTTTGTCGCGCAGTTCAGCTGCCAGCTCGAACTCCAACAGTTTGGCAGCTTCCTTCATCTGTCGGGTCAGGCGGGCGATTTCGGCCGCCGTCTCATCCTTTGTCAATTTTTTACTCTTGCCGTGTGGCAGCTTGGCTTCGCTGGAAATCTCGATGACATCCTTGACGCTCTTTTTGACTGTCTTTGGTGTGATGCCATGCGCCTGGTTAAAGGCCTCCTGTAATGACCGGCGGCGTTCGGTTTCCGAGATGGCCCGGTGCATGGATGGTGTAACGCTGTCCGCATACATAATCACCATGCCGTGCTCATTGCGCGCGGCACGGCCGATGGTCTGGATGAGCGAGGTTTCCGAGCGCAAAAAGCCCTCCTTATCGGCGTCCAAGATGGCGACCAGCGAAACCTCGGGCAAGTCCAGGCCCTCGCGCAGCAGGTTGATGCCGACCAGCACATCATATACGCCCAGCCGGAGGTCGCGGATGAGTTCCATACGCTCGATGGTCTTGACGTCGTGGTGCATATACCGCACCCTGATGCCCACGCCCTCCAGGTAATCGGTCAAATCCTCGGCCATCTTCTTGGTCAGCGTCGTGATCAGCACTCGTTCTCCCTGTTCGGTGCGGGCATGGATTTCGCCGAGCAGGTCATCGAGCTGCCCTTCGACCGGGCGCACCGAGATCAGCGGATCGAGCAAACCGGTCGGCCGGATAACTTGTTCGACGATTTGCCCGGCGCGTTCGCGCTCATATTCTCCAGGCGTGGCCGAAACATACAAAACCTGGTTGATACGCTCGTTGAATTCGTCAAAATTCAGCGGCCGGTTGTCCAGAGCTGACGGCAGGCGGAAGCCGTTTTCGATCAGGCTCTCCTTACGGGCGCGGTCGCCATGGTACATGGCGCGCACCTGGGGCAATGTTACATGGCTCTCGTCCACAATCAGCAAGAAATCCTTGGGGAAGTAATCGATCAGCGTATAGGGCGCAGAACCCGGCGCGCGGCCGGAGAGCACCCGCGAGTAGTTTTCAATCCCCGAACAAAAGCCGATCTCCTGTAACATCTCGATATCATAATGGGTGCGCTGGGCGATGCGCTGGGCCTCGACCAGCTTACCCTTTTGGTGAAAATAGGCCACCCGCTCGTCCAGCTCACGCTCCAGCTCTCGGATGGCTACCTGCATTTTTTCCTTGCTTGTGACATAGTGGCTGGCGGGGAAGATCGCGGTGTGTTTGATTTCAGCGATCGCCTTGCCGTTCAGCGGGTCGATGCGGCTGATACGGTCGATCTCGTCGCCAAAAAATTCGATGCGCACGCAGTCGGAATCCGAATACACCGGCCAGACCTCGACCGTGTCGCCGCGCACCCGGAAGCGGTTGCGCTCAAAGGCCAGGTCGTTGCGCTCGTACTGCAGGTCGATCAGCCGCCGGATCAGGGTGTCCCGGCTGATCTCCATGCCGGGGCGCAGCGAGATGACCATGCTTTTGTAATCGATCGGGTCACCGAGCGAGTAGATGCACGACACCGAAGCGACGATGATCACATCCTCGCGCTCGGACAGCGCAGCCGTGGCCGAGTGGCGCAGGCGGTCAATTTCGTCATTGATTGCTGAATCCTTTTCGATATAGGTATCCGTAGACGCAATATACGCCTCAGGCTGATAATAATCATAGTACGAAACAAAATATTCGACCGCATTGTGCGGAAAAAACTCGCGCAGTTCCGAACACAGCTGGGCAGCGAGCGTTTTGTTGTGGGCCAGTACCAGGGTGGGTTTTTGCACCCGTTCGATCAGGTTGGCCATGGTAAAGGTCTTACCCGATCCAGTGACACCCAGCAGCACCTGCTCATCCACACCGTTTAAAAAGCCGGTTGCCAGCTTGTCCACCGCCTCCGGCTGATCGCCCGCCATCTGATAGGGGCTTACCACTTGAAATTCCGGCAATAGGCTGCCTCCTCTCCAATCATTCCTGTTCCGCCAGTGGCTCTTTCTTTTGCTTATTCATCGCCGACAAAATGGAGCTGTACTCCTTTTCTACAACAACGATGTGGTCCCGCAGCCGGATTCCCAAATTGCTCAGGAGGTTCCGTATTTGGATGGTTACCTCCATGTCTTGTCTGCTGGGAACCGCCTTGCCGCCCGGATGGTTGTGCGCGATAATCAGATCGGCTGCGCAGGAATGTAACGCAAATTCCACAATTTTGCGCATATTGACCTCTGTCGTGCGGACGGAACCTCTGCTGACCTCCTTCACGCCCATCACCCGGCCTTTGCCGTCAATGGCGAACACGATCATACACTCTTCTTTCATGCCCAAGAAATACGGAACCACATACTGCCCAATCGTCTCATCGTCTATCAGCCGTATCCCTTTGGTCTCTTGTTCGTTCTTATCCAGGGCGTACCGGCGGATCAGTTCGTGCAGAAAGCTGAGCAACAGCACAGAATTTTCACCCATCCCCTGCACTTCTTTCAGCTGGCTAGGGGAAGCATCCAGCGCGCCATGCAAGCTCCCAAAGGTATGAATCAGGCGATGCGCAATCGGATTTGTGTCCACTCGTGGCATTGCAAAATATAGCAGCATCTCCAACGTTTCATGGTCGAGCATACCCTCCAATCCCTGTTTCCAAAACCTTTCCCGCATCCGTTTGCGATGATTGCGGTGTATTGACTCGCTCATAAGCTCTCCTCACACAAAACCGTGGCTGCTTTTGGGCAACCGATTAAACGTCACATCGAACACGGGCCGACGCTTGCTCCAACGCCCGGGTGCAAACTGCGCTATCCCGCAGCGCCGGGAAAGGCACGGTGGGCTGGGGGGCACTGTCATGGGCACGCAGCTGCTTGCCCATCCACAACACATCCCGCCACTGGCCGAACTTATACATACTATTTTGATAAGCCCCCGAAATAATAAACCCCATCGATTTATGAAACTTCATACTGCGCTCGTTGGGCGAGGTAATACCCACAAAGATATTATAGTATCCCTGCATCCGCAGCAGCTCAAACAGCGCTTCATACAGGGCGCTGGCAATGCCACGCCGGTGGAACTCCGGCGCAACATAGATCGACGTTTCCACCGACCACTGGTATGCAGCGCGCGTCCGGTGGGGCGAGGCGTAGCCGTACCCGGCGATTTTGCCGTCAATCTCGCAGGCCAGCCAAGGCAACTTGGCTGTGACCTGGCGGATACGCGTGCAAAACTCTTCCAAACTGGGCGCTTCATATTCCGAAGAAACGGTGGTCTGTTCCACATAGGGCGCATAAATCGCTAACATTGCCGGAGCGTCCGCAGGCGTTGCCGGGCGGATGTGCACAGTGTTCATGGTTTACCGGCTCCTTTACGCCGCCAAACGGCGGTTTGATTTGCTTTTCTTATTATACGCGCTCCACGCCCTGTCGGCAAGAGGCTCCCTCTGGATTTTGCGCTGTTTTCTATTCCAAACCGGCCCGCTTGCAATTTGCCAACCCCCTGTTCGTATGCTACAATAGGGATAAATCAATTGATGCGCCAGCGTTTGTGGCGCTTGCCGTCTGGAAAGGGGCGCTTTATGGCACGACATGGTTTTATTCGCACAAAAGAAGAAATTAAATTCCTGATCCTTTACGCGGCCGGGTATCTGCCCTTTCCGGTGGACTGGGACGCGCTGGTTGACCTTTGTACCTGGTGCGACGAGGGCTTTGGCTTTTTTGAGCTCAAAGAAGCGTTTGACGAGTTGCTTGCTTCCGGGCATATGGCCGAACCCACGCCTGGCCGCTATGCAGTCACCGAAAAGGGCCGGGAAACTGCGTCGCTCTTTGAGCGCAACCTGCCCTACTCGGTGCGTGAGGCGGCCGAACAATCGGCGCTCCGGGTTGTGCAGCAGCTGCGGCGGGACGCGGCCATTTCCACCCATATCGAGACGCTCTCTGACCAAGACTTGGTTGTGACCATGACCATGGAGGATGTGTTTTCCCTACAAATGCATGTGGTCAACCAGCGGCAGGCCGAGTTGCTCGCCCGCAATTTCCGTGCCGGCGCCGAGCACATCTATCAGGTCGTGCTTGGCGCCATGACAGAGGACTATTCTGAGCGCTGATCCCTGCCGCATGTCCCGGCGTTTTCCCCAAGAAAGCGTGCACAAGTTTGGTCGGACTGCCGCTTGATTTTGGCTGCAAAACCCGGTACGATGAATATGTTATCGCACGCCGGGCTGGTCTGCCCACAGCGGCGCTTACATCAATTTTGGAAGAACAAAGGGGGCGCTTAGATGCGGCTTACGGAATATGAAAAAGAACTGCTGGACGGCAAGCATGGCGAGGCCGTCCAAATGGCGATGCGGGTCCTTTGTGACCTAGGAGAATACTACGGCGCAGAAGAGTTCGTAGAAATCGTGGCCTGCCACGACGACAGCACAGTCTATTTTGGCGAAGCCCAGGTGGCCTTTGCCGAGCACCTGGCTGCGCTCGGCGCACAGTTTGCCGTCCCCACCTCCACCAACGCCTGCGCGCTGGACATGGAGCGCTGGTCCCGGCAGCGGCACGACGCGACGGTTTTGTCGGCCACCCGCCGCATTGAAGCCTCCCATTTGAAGATGGGCGCGATCCCCTCCTGGACGTGTGCGCCTTACCAAACCGGTTTTTCTCCTTTCTTTGGCGCGCAAGTGGCCTTTGCTGAGTCCAATGTCATCGCGTTTATGAACTCGGTCGTCGGCGCACGTACCAATCGTTACGCCGGTCCGCTTGAGCTCTTGTGCGGCATTGCCGGGCGTGCACCCTATTTTGGCTTGCACAAAACCGAAAACCGGTATGCACAGGGTCTGGTTGTCCTAGACGAAACCCTGCCAGACAACCTATTTGATGATCCTAGTATGTTCAATTATGTCGCCTATGCTTATGGTAAAATCGTCGGCGACCGGGTTTGGGCGCTGCAAGGCCTGCCCAAAAACAAGATCACCATGGACAACCTCAAACAGTTCAGCGCAACGGCTGCCTCTTCGGGTGGCATCGCATTGTTCCACCTCATCGGTATCACGCCCGAGGCCCAGACCTTGGACATGGCCTTTGGCGGCAAACTGCCTCAGGAAACCGTGGTTTTGGGCCGGCGGGAGCTGGAGGATGCGGCTGCCAGCCTTTGCTGTGTAACCGGCGCTGGTCCTATCGATCTGGTATCTTTGGGTTGCCCGCATTTTTCCTATGCCGAGCTGCAAACGCTCGAGCAGCTCTTTGCCGGGCGACGGGTACATCCGCAAACCGCAGCCTGGGTGTTTACCAACCGCGCAAGCTATGCACAAGCTGAATCCAGCGGCCTGCTCGACCGCATCAAGGCGCTAGGCGTGCAGGTGTTCTCTGACGGCTGCTTGATGGAATATCCCACCGCAGCCTGGGGGACCCGTTCAATTATGACCAACTCGGGCAAATTTGCCACCTACTGTTTTAACAAAGTCGGCATCCATCCGGTCTTCGGCAATCTCCACGACTGTGTGGAAACTGCGGTTTCAGGCCAAGCGGTGCAAAGGGGGTTGCCATGGAACGATTGATCGTACCTTGCCAAAATGTTGTAGCTGCATCCAAGCGGCTGGAGCTGGTGTATTCCAACGACTCTTTCAGCTTTGTCGGCGGCGTGAACATCCAAACCGGTGACATTTCCGATTACCGACACGCCAATTATCAGCAGAACATCACCGGCCGGGCCTTTGCTTTTCCCTTTGGCCGCGGCAGCAGTGGGGCTGGCCTGGTGCTCATGGAGATGCTTCGCTTGGGGACGGCGCCAGGCGCGATTCTGAACATCCACACCGACCCCGTCGTCCTGACCGGTCCGCTGATCTGCAAACATTTTTATGGGCAAATCCTTCCGGTTGTCAATTTATCTGCGGAGGATTATGCAAAACTGCAAGGCGCCAAGGAGGTCGAGCTGTTCGCCGACCGCGCCGAGCTGGCTATATACAAATAAAAAGCATTCGGAGCCGGTAAACCGGCGCGTTGCACACCGAACATACCATAGCGACTTACAAAATTGACCCGCAAAAGAAGCAGCTTTGGCTTCCTTTGTGGGTCAATTTTTGCGCATGATCGTGAGCTGTTTTGCAACCGCTCGGTTTTTTATGATTTGATTTTTCCGGTCTCCTTAAAATGGCGTGCCAGGTAGACAATCGGCGTGTCGGCTAGCGATGTGACGATAAAAATCACATAACTTGTGCTGACAATGGACAGGATCGTTGGCAAGCTGTAGGTCCCCCAAAAGGCAAAGGCTGTGAATAAAAAAGAATTGAGCAGCTGGGAGACCAGCGTCGAACCGTTGTTGCGCAGCCACAAAAAGCGGCGTGAATCGCCAAACCGCTTGGCGGTAAAGCTCCACCAGGTGTGGTACAGCCACACATCAAAGATCTGCGCAATCGCATATACCACCAGGGAGGCCAGCATCATGCGCGGAGTATTGGAAAAAATAACTTGGAATGCCGGATGTACTTGGTCGTTCTGATTGACCTGGTAGAACAGCCAGGATTGCGACACCAAAATAAACAGCACCGAGGTGGCAATGCCGACATAAACCGCCTTGTTGGCGGCCGCCTTCCCCTCTGTTTCAGACAAGATATCGGTGACCAAAAAGGTGGTGGCAAAGAGAATGTTTCCAAGCGTCATCTCCATACCAAAGGCATCTACCAGCAGCAGCACCTCGATATTGGCTGCAATGGTGGCGAACACCGTAAAGCTATACATCCCTGCCTTGCCAAACAGGCGATACCAAACCAGCACCGCCAAATACAACACCACTAGGGAACCAAGCAACAAAATTTCGTTTCGCATTTGCATCTCCTTTTATCCGACCCCAAAATCGGTGTTTTCCAGCAAAATATCCACCCGCGGATTGTCACAGTACAACGGATAAATGTTCTTTCGGAACAGCCGCTCCACCTCCCAATCCGGGTGTAGGGCGGCAGAGTTTTCCACCATCAGATTGACGCACACCCGCTCAAAATATTGCAGACCGGTTTGGATGTCCTGCCGCATGGAGTCCTCGGTCTGCCCGGTCAGGCCGAACAGCAAGCAGCATTCGTCAAAAGGCGCCGCAATCTCGGCCGGATCGCGCACGCCGATGCCCTTGTGCAACACGTTTTCGCGGAATGCCCAGTCAAAGGTCTCGATGCCGGATTTGACCTTGACCTGCACCCCGGCTTTTGCAAACCGCTCCCGCAGCGCCGGCAGCGCCCGCCGGTGCAGCCAGTGGCACTCAAAATGCAGGGTGTGGATGCCTTTGTCCCGGCAAACCTGCTCGACCCGGTCGATGGTCTTTTCGTCTAGCTCAGGGAACGACCCCGAATTGATGACCTCCAACCGGCCGTATTGCCCGGTCACCTGCCCCAATACCCCTGCATTGAGCGCATAATTTTCAGCCGCATCCGCCGAACGGTCCAAATGATAATCGCAAAACGCACATCTTCCCCAACTGCATCCAAACCCGCGCAGCAACACAATTTCCCGCGGGTTCTTTTCCTCAATCACCGAATACCGGATCACAAAACTCCCTCCAAACCGCATAAAAAATGGCGCATTCCTTTTGGAAAGCACCATCAAAAAACCCATGACCTCCGGCAATCCCGGCGCATGGTTGTCCTAGTTTTGTTTATAGACAGGATGGTTACGAACTGTCTTATACAATTTTGACCGGGGTTTAGTATACCACACCGGCGCACAAAAGACAAGAAAAATCTTTTTCGTACCGCATTCCTCTTTGCCTGCCGGTGAAATTGCCTATTGACTTAGAGTTTGCTTCAAATGATACAATATTTAAAAAAACAAAGGAGCGGTTGCGATGACCATCGCGCAGGTGAGTAAAAAGTACGGCATCTCAGCAGACACGCTGCGGTATTACGAGCGAATCGGGCTCATTCCCGCAGTTCCACGCAACAAAAGCGGTCATCGCGACTACGATGAAGAAGCCTGCCGTTGGATGAAATATATGCGCCAGGCTGGCGTGCAAATCGAGGCGCTGATTGAATATGTCGCCCTATTCCAGCAGGGTGACGCCACCCTCCCCGCGCGCAAGGCGCTACTCATCGAGCAACGCGCCCAACTATACCAGCGCATCCTAGAAATGCAGGACTCCCTTGAACATCTGGATCGAAAAATCGCCGCTTTCGACCAACCCATCTGTCAAGCCGGCCCACCGGACGGCAACCCGCCGCAGGCCCAATAAAAATCGCCCGCCGTTTCCCCCTCGGGGCCAAAACGGCGGGCGTGCTTTTCGCCGGACCGGGTAACAGCGCTTACGGCTGCGCTGCCTTGTCCAGCCCCTGCCGGAGGTCGTCCAAAATATCGTCGATGTGTTCGGTGCCGATGGATAACCGCACAGTCGCCGGCGAGATGCCGCAGTCGTGCAACTCCTGGGGGCTGAGCTGGGAGTGGGTGGTGGAGGCTGGGTGGATGACCAGGCTTTTGCCGTCAGCCACGTTGGCCAGCAGCGAGAAAAGTTCGAGCGATTCGGTGAACTTGCATGCCTGTGCTTCCCCGCCTTTGAGCTCGAAGGTGAAGATGGACGCCCCGCCGTTGGGGAAATACCGGTCATATAGTGCCTTTTGGCTGCCGGAAGCGCGCGACGGATGGTTGACCCGCTCAACCAATGGGTGCTGCCCAAGAAAGTCCACAACTTGCAGCGCGTTTTGCACATGGCGCTCCATGCGCAGCGGCAGGGTTTCCAGCCCCTGCAGCAGCAGGAATGCGTCAAAGGGCGACAGACATGCGCCTGTATCCCGCAGCAGGGTGGTACGGGCCTTCACCAGATAGGCCATCGGCCCGCAGGCCTCGGCAAACACCACGCCGTGATAGGAAGGATTGGGCTGGGTCAGCCCGGGAAATTTACCGCTGGCCGCCCAGTCAAAGGCGCCACCGTCCACGATCACCCCGCCCAACACCGTTCCATGCCCGCCGATGAATTTGGTTGCCGAATGTACGACAAGATCGGCCCCGTGCTCGAGCGGCCGGAACAGATAGGGCGAGGCAAAGGTGTTGTCCACGATGACCGGGATGGCCTGCGCGTGCGCAATCTGCGCAATCGCTTCCACATCGACCAAATCGGCGTTCGGGTTGCCCACCGACTCCAGGTAAACCGCCCGGGTATTGGGCTGGATCGCCTTTGCAAAATTTTGCGGGTCGCTGCCGTCGACAAAGGTGACCGTAATGCCGGCTTCCGGCAGGGTATTGGCGAACAGGTTGTAGGTGCCGCCGTAGAGGTTGGACGCTGCTACGATGTGGTCGCCCGCGGCGGCAATATTGCGTATAGCATAGGTGATCGCTGCCGAACCGGAGGCAACTGCCAGCGCGCCTGCGCCCCCTTCGAGCGCGGCCATGCGCGTTTCCAACACCTCGACTGTGGGGTTCGTCAGCCGGGAATAAATATTTCCGCCCTCTTGGAGCGCAAAGCGCGCGGCGGCTTGCGAGGAGTTTTCAAACACATAGGCTGCGCTTGCATAAATGGGAACCGCCCGCGCGCCAGTGGTTGGGTCGGGTTGCTCTTGCCCCGCGTGCAGGGCCAGCGTTTCAAAACGGTAGGGTTTCATAAGAGGTCTTCCTTTGCTGCTTTTCATTTTCCCACTTATTTTATAGGACTTCGAAAAGTATAGCACGGCCTACCCAGCAGTGTCAAGCAAAAACGGTCAACTGCGGCCGAGAATATACACCGGTTTTTCACCAAATCTTCAAACTTATCCTGTATACTGTCGATTGAAGAAATATACCATCCGGCGGATTGTTACTTAGGAAGGGCGGATTATGTCGTGAAAAAAAGACCAGACGCTTGCGCAAAGCCATCGCTCTTGTGCTGAGTTTGCTGCTCCTGCTGCCGCACACCGCAGCGTTCGCGGCCAACGACGAGCAGTTTGCAGACAGCCTCTATCAATTAGGGGTGTTTTACGGCACCGAAAACGGCTATGAGCTCAGCCGCGCGCTGACGCGGGCCGAAGGGGTTGCCATGCTTGTTCGAATGTTGGGGGCAGAGGATGAGGCTGCACAGCTTTCTGACACCTCCACTCCCTTTACCAATGTGCCCGATTGGGCGGCCGGTTCGATCGCCTATGCCTATGAAAACGGCTTGGTCGCTGGCATTGGTGACAATCAATTCGGCTCCAACCAGTCCATGACCGCCCAAATGTATACCGTCCTCATGTTGCGTGCCTTGGGATACACCGAAGCCGACGGGGACTTTACCTATGCACAGGCGCTCTCCTTTGCCGAATCGCTGGGACTGCTGGATGAGGCCATTGTGTCTGACATCACATCCGGCACGTTTACCCGCGGTGACGCGGTTGAGCTGACCTACTACACCCTGCGTTTCCCCGTGCAGGACAGCAGCACGTTGCTGGTTGAACAGCTGCGCAGCGATGGCCAACTGGACGCAACAGCCGTTGATACCTTCTTGCAAACCGAGCTGTCCCGCGAAACCGAGGAGAGCGGCAGCTCCACCGAGCAACAGGAGCTCACCCTTTCGGAAATCGCCGCCAAAAAGGAAAGCGTTGTGCTCCTGCAAGGCGAGACAGCTGACGGTTCCGCCCAGGGCAGCGGCGTCATCTTGTCTGCGGATGGGCTGATCGTCACCAATTACCATGTAATCGATGGCTTGCAAAACATGACTGTGACCTTTGACGATGGCACGGTATACAGCGGAACCGTGTATGTCGAGGATTTCTCGGAAGAGCTGGACCTGGCGCTTTTGACCATTGATGCGACCGGCCTGACCCCCGCTACCATCGGTGATTCGGACACCTTGGCTGTCGGCGATACCGTGGTCGCTATCGGCAGTCCCTACGGCCTGCAAAATACCGTGTCTGACGGCATTGTATCCTCTATCCGGGAAAATGAATTGCAGATCACTGCTGCCATTAGCTCGGGCAGTTCGGGTGGAGCGCTGTTCAACGCCCAGGGCGAACTGGTGGGCATTACATATGCCGGCATCACGTCTGGGCAAAATTTGGGGTTTGCCATCCCCATCAACCTGCTTTCCACCCTGTCCGACCGCAGCCATCAGACGCTCTCTGACTTCTATGCCGAAAACAGCGCAGTTGACGCCCCCACCGGCCTGACCCTTGCCGGCACCGCAGGCAGCACCTTCTATTTGCAGTGGGACGCCGTGGAAAACGCCGACTATTACCTCGTCTATTACCGTACCGATTCCGACGCATCATACACCTTATGTACCAGCTTTGGTTTCCCTTATCAGTTTTCCCATGCCGAGCCCTACTCCGCTGTGCTGAACGGCCAGCGCGGTCTAACTTATGAATTTGTCGTCACCGCTGTACACGATGGCGTGGAGTCACCCTATAGTCAACCATTACAGGCTTCGCTATAAGATTCTGAAAAACAAAAATCGGGACGCGCTTTCTATAAAGGCATCCCGATTTTTTTAATTTTTAGGGTCCCGGCCGGTGCGGAACTGTTCCATCATCGTGTGTGTCAAATCCAACGCGCCCGGCGATGCAGGCACCTCTTCGCGCGGCATCCAAACAGCCTCCCGCAGCTCGTTGCGGTCGAGCGTGATGGTGCTGTCTCCGTCCAAATCGGCCCAGTAGCCAACCATCAGGTTGCCTGCAAAGCCCCAGGGCTGGTTGCCCGCAAAGCGCAGGTTTTTCACATGCAGGCCGACCTCTTCGCGCACCTCGCGCCGGACGGTATCCTCCAAGGTTTCACCGATCTCCACAAACCCTGCGACAAACGCATATCGCGGCGTTTCCCGGTCGGCATATTTGGTCAGCACAATGCGGTCCCCGTCGCGTACACCGACCACAATGGCCGGCGCAATGGTCGGATATACAATCGAATTGCACACCGGGCATCGCATGGCGCGCTCCTTGTCGTCCCGCTGGTTGGGTGCGCCGCAGCTGCCGCAAAACCGGTTCGCGCGGTACCAACGGTACAGATGCAACGCTGTGGAGCCCGCTAGGGGCATATAGACCCCCTCCATATTGCGGCAGGCCTCTACACTGGCCGGTTGGAAGGCCTTCTGTACCGCCTCTGGAACCTCCCACAGTAGGAAAAAGGCCGTATCATCCACAGCGAATAAGTAAACCAGATCCTGATCGGCCACGCCAAGCGCGTGGACCTGCGCTACGGTCGGATATTTCCCATCATCCAGTAAGGCATAGCGCCCGTCAAAGATGGTCACAAGATCGGTCTCTTTTGGGGCTGGGGATTTAAACTCATTGTGATATACATGGGGTGTAATCTCTTGCAGCATATTTTTGCCACCATCCTGTTGTATTTTGTCCCATAGTGCATATTATACGCAGGGCCAAATGGTCTGTCAAATCCAAAATGTTTGCCTTTTGGGATGGCAAAGCAGAAAACTTTTGTTTTCCCGGGTGGAATATTTCCTTTCTATCCAATCGTTCTGGGGCCGTGCCACAAGATTATTGTGAAGAAATCATAAAAAAAAATGAAAAAGTTATTTCATCTCCTGTATGGGTATGTTATGATTATTTTAGTGTGCAATGGCTGGTAACTCAGCCATTTGCCCAAACAATGCTGTAAAGGGAAGTGAACAGCGATGCAAATTCATTTTACTGAAACCGTCTTGCGCGACGCCAACCAGTCTCTCATGGCGACGCGGCTGCGGCTCCAGGATTTTGCAGATATCCTGGATACCATCGACCAAGCCGGTTATCATTCTATTGAGTGCTGGGGCGGGGCGACCTTTGACTCCTGCCTGCGGTACCTGGGCGAGGACCCATGGGAACGCCTGCGCACCATCAAGTCCCACATGAAGCATACCAAACTGCAAATGCTTTTGCGGGGCCAGAACCTGCTCGGTTACCGGCACTATTCGGACGACATGGTGCGCCGGTTTGTGCGCGCGTCCATCGAAAACGGCATGGACATTATCCGTATTTTCGATGCGCTCAATGACCTGCGCAACATCCAAACTGCAGTGGATGAGTGCCTAAAAAACAACGGCCACGCCCAGGGGACCATCTGCTACACCCTATCTCCCATCCACAACCTGAACATGTATGTGGGGTTGGGCAAGGAAATCGAGCAGATGGGTTGCCAGTCGCTATGTATCAAAGATATGGCGGGCATCATGAGCCCCAAGGAGTGCTTTGACCTGGTGACCGCGCTCAAACAGGAAATCCACATCCCGATCTATGTCCACACCCATCAAACCACCGGCCTAGGCTTTATGACCTATCTGAAGGCGGCTGAGGCGGGTGCGGATGGAATCGACTGCGCCATCTCCTCCTTTGCCGGCGGCACCAGCCAGCCCGCAACCGAAACCATGGCCTATGCCTTGGGCCAGATGGGCTACGACTGTGGGGTGGATTCCACCGTACTCAAAAAAATCAACGACTTTTTCGTGCCTGAGGAACGTAAGTTCATCCAGGACGGCGTGTTCGACCCCTCTGTGTTGGGTGTCAAAGCGGATGCACTTGTTTACCAGATCCCGGGCGGCATGCTCTCCAACCTGATGGCCCAGCTCAAGGCCCAAGGCGCCATCGACCGGCTGGACGAGGTGCTTGCAGAAACCCCTCGCGTCCGTGCCGATCTGGGCTATCCGCCGCTGGTCACACCGCTCTCTCAAATGGTCGGCGTGCAGGCTACGGTCAACGTGTTGGTGGGCGAGCGATACAAGAATATCGGTAAGGAGATCAAGGCCTATATCAAGGGGGAATACGGCAAAGCGCCCGGCCCCATCAACCCCGAACTGATGCAAAAGGTGCTGGGCGACGAGCAGCCGCTCACCGGCCGGTATGCCGAAACCATTGCGCCCGAATTTGAAAAGGCCAAGGCCGAGCTCGGCGATAAAGCCCAATCCGACCTGGATGTGCTGTCCTATATCTGTTTTCCACAACAGGCGCTCGCCTTTTTTGCCGAGCGGGAAAAGAAAAAGCCCCTCGTTGCCACTTATACGTTTGAGGAGGTGCAATAACCATGGGGAACCTTTCGATCAGCGCGCTCCTCGTCGCGTTGTCTGGTATTGTCATCGTATTTATCATGCTGGCTGTGCTGTGCATGATTATTCCGCTGATCTCCAAAGCCGTGCAGTCCACCCAAAAGCCTGCTGTGCGTGAGCGTGTATCCAGCCCGCCGCCGCAGCGTCCGGCCCCGCCACCGCGTCCGGCTGCCACACCGGCTGCCGCGCCCAGCGGACCTTCACTGATCGGCGTGGACGAAAAAACCGCGGCTTGCATCATGGCGATTGTCAGCCATGAAACCGGCATTCCGCTGTCTGAGCTGAACTTTCAGCGCATTCAAGCGATTTAAACGCACAGGGGGAATCAAAAATGAAATATGTTGTCACATTAAACGGCAAAAAATATGAAGTCGAAGTAGAGAAAGGGCAAGCAACTGCCGTGTATGCCGGTGAAGCTGCCGCCGCGCCTACGCCACCGCCTGCACCTGCTGCCGCTGCACCCGCACCCACGCCTGCACCTGCTGCTGCGCCCGGCGCAGGTGATCCGGTTGCTGCGCCCATGCCGGGCACCATTTTGGATGTGCGCTGTGCAAACGGCCAGACCGTCAAAAAAGGCGATGTGCTGTTCATCCTGGAAGCCATGAAGATGGAGAACGAGATCTTTGCCCCGCGCAACGGCACGGTTACATCGGTGACAACCAGCAAGGGTTCCATGGTGGAAACAGGCGCTGTTCTCTGCACCCTGGCATAAGGAGGGGATCACATGAGCGGCTTCTCCTTTTTTGGCACACTGGAACGTATTCTTGCTGAGTCAGGCTTTGCCTCCTTTTTAAACGACCCGCGCAACCTGATCATGATCGTTGTCGCCTGCATTCTGCTGTATCTGGGCATCGGGAAAAAATTTGAGCCGCTGTTGCTTGTACCGATTGCCTTTGGCATTTTGTTGGCCAACTTCCCGCTGACCGGCCTGCTGAGCGAGCCGGCTGTCGCGGCCGACGGCACAGTGACCAGCCCTGGCTTTTTGTGGGTCATTTATCAGGGTGTGCAGCACGCCATTTACCCATCGATTATCTTTATGGGCATTGGTGCAATGACCGACTTTGGCCCGCTGATCGCCCGCCCATCCTCTTTGCTACTCGGTGCGGCCGCGCAGTTTGGCATCTTCACCGCCTTCCTGCTCGCGCTGGCGCTGGGCTTTGACCCGGCAGTTGCGGCAGCCATCGGCGTCATCGGCGGCGCGGACGGCCCCACCGCCATCCTGACTGCCTCCCGTCTGGCGGCTGACTATTTGCCCGCCATCGCCATTGCGGCGTATTCCTATATGGCGCTCATCCCACTCATCCAGCCGCCCATTATGCGCGCGCTCACAACGACCAAAGAGCGGGAGGTCAAGATGGAACAGCTGCGCCCTGTTTCCAAGGCCGAAAAGATCGTCTTCCCCATCGCGGTCGCTATTTTCGTGATTCTGTTGCTGCCAGATACTGCACCGCTGATCGGTATGCTGATGCTCGGCAACCTATTCCGCGAATGCGGCGTGACCGAGCGCCTGTCGGATACCGCACAAAACGCGCTGTGTAATATCGTGACCATCTTTTTGGGGCTTGCAGTCGGCTGCAAGGCAGCGGCAGACACCTTCCTGACTTGGGATACCATTAAGATTCTGATTTTGGGCCTGCTGGCTTTCATGCTGTCCACCGTGGGCGGCGTGCTGTTCGGCAAGGTGATGTACCGCATCTCTGGCGGTAAGATCAATCCGTTGATCGGTTCGGCCGGGGTATCGGCCGTCCCGATGGCCGCGCGTGTGTCCCAGGTAGAAGGCCAGAAGGCAAATCCAGCCAACTTCCTGCTCATGCACGCCATGGGCCCCAATGTCGCAGGGGTCATTGGGTCGGCAGTTGCTGCCGGTTTCTTCCTCAAGGTCTTTGGCGGCTAAGCTACATATCCCTGTTTTTCAGCCCGGTTTCTGCTTTGCTCAGAAACCGGGCTTTATTTTGCAACCATACAGGAAGAACGGCGGCCCCAAAAGGGGCCGCCGTTCTTCACAATCAGGGGGTTAAAACCAAAAGAAAAAAGAAAAGGGGAAATGTTAAGATATGATCAAAAGAAAAGAAAGAGGGGGGAAGCGACGGAAGGCGGGAAATAACGCCTTCCGCGCTTCATGAAATGGGGGAAATAGGGGTAGAGGTAAAATAGAATTTGCACTACCTTGCTTGGTATGCTCTCTTCTGCTTTACGAGTATAGTATAGCATCTGTTTGCCTTCCAATTATGAACACAGTATGAATGGACTGTGAAACAATTTTGAAATTGGAGATTTGGGCAGCGCGCGCCTTTGGCGGAAAATTTGCGCGCCCAGCACACCGGCACGCTTTTTCCGCAGGGGTTCTCTCTTGTGTTTCTTGGCAAATTGTGATACGCTAATAACAGCAGGCGCACGGCGCCTTTTATCTTCGAGCAAGTGAGGTTCTAGTATGAAACATCATCTTTTCCGCCCGCTGGCAACCGCATTCTGTACGGCGCTTTTGCTGGGCGGCTTGTCCCTCCCCGCCCAAGCGGCCGGCGAAATCACGGTCCGGGTCGATGACCAAGCGGTCTCTTTTACGGATGCCTACCCGCTGCTGCGCGACGACCGCACCTACGTCCCCTTCCGCGCAATTTTCGAGCAGATGGATGCCAGTGTTTCGTGGGACGGCGCAACCCAGACGGTCACCGCTGTGCGCGACGGCCGCACGGTGGTCTTCCAAATCGGGCAGACCGATATTCAAATTACGGAGGATGGCCAATCCCACACCGTATCCACCGACGCCGCGCCTTTTATCGAGGGCAGCCGCACCTATGTGCCGGTACGCTTTGCCTCTGAGTCCTTTGGTGCGTGCGTAGATTGGGTGCAGTCCACCCAAACCGTGCTGATTGTCGATGTCGATTCGCTCATCGACCAGGCCTACGCCGATGCCTTCGGCTATATGGACGCCTATTTGCAACTCGCCGGGCAGGACGGCACCCGCACCGGCTCCTTCACCCTTTCCGGCCAATACCAGGCCGCCATGGGCAGCCTTCCCATCCAGCTCTCCGGCTCGGCCGCAGGCCAATCAAGCGCAGGCGCCGACGCCCTTTCCGGCGCGATGCAGTTGGATACTGCTGCCATCCAGGCCGCCATTGCCACCAACGAGGGGACAGAGGTGATCGACAGCCGTATCCAGGCGCTGTTGGACAGCCTGTCCAATTCCTCCTACGAGGCCATCTTCAGCCGGACCGACCGCGCGCTCTATCTGTCCGGTGCACTGGCCACCGAACTGGGGGCCGAGGCAGACGGCTGGCTGGCCATCCCCTTTGATGTGCTCGCCGGGCAAACAGCTGGCGGCCTGCTCGCTGCACCGGCATACGATTCCTTTGCCGAGTATGCCGCATCGCTGGCCCAGCAGCTTGACCTGGAGGCGGCGCCCGACACCACCGTACAAACCGTGCGCACCTTCTTGGAGGGCGTCCGGTCCTCCTATGGCGACCAGGCCTTTACCCGCAGCGATACCCAAGCCACGCTCACGAACAGCGACTGCAACCTGGCGCTGACCTACACCGGTGAGACGCTCACCCAGGCTGAGCTGTCCTGCTCTGCCCAGGAAAATGGCGTGTCTTATACGGCGTCAGCCCGGCACGCATCCACCGGCCTGCAGCTCCAGCTGTCGCGCACGGACAGCGCCGGTTCGTCGCTGTCATTCTCCATTTCACTGGACGCCACGCCCGGCGAGAGCAGCCCGGCAGTGCGTCCGTCCGGTGACGTAACTGACTGGCAATAATCCTTACAGAAAAGTACAGAGGGGAACCGCCCATCCGGCTCCCCTCTGTATTTTTTATTCCCAAATCCGCCAAGGCATACAGCTGCCAAAGGCGCGGAAATTCATCTGCGCTTCCTCCAGGCTCAGGCCTTCATTGGCCTGGCTGGGCTGGGTTGGGTCGTCCTGTGCGGCCTGGTCGATCTCCCAGCCGCACACTGGACAGCAATCGCCCTCCTGTGGTGCGATGCGGTAGGCGGCAGCGCAGCAAGGACAGGGGACTGCGTCATCCCAGAGTGCAAATGTCCAAGCATCCGGCGCAGACATCTCTTCATCCGAAAAAGATTCGTCCTCCCACATGCTGCAATCCTCACGCAATTTCGATCGCCACCGGGCAATGGTCAGACCCCTGCACCTCGGTCAGGATGCGCGCCGACCGGACCCGGCCGATGAACCGCTCGGACACCAAAAAATAGTCAATGCGCCAACCGGCGTTCTTTTCGCGCGCTTTAAACCGGTAGCTCCACCATGAGTAGACGCCCTGGGTATCCGGATAGAAATGGCGCCAGGTGTCCACAAACCCGGCTGCGAGCAGTTCGGTCATCTTCTGCCGCTCCTCGTCGGTAAAACCGGCGTTGTGGCGGTTGGTCTTGGGGTTTTTGAGGTCGATTTCGGTGTGTGCAACATTCATATCGCCGCAGATGATGACCGGTTTGACCGCATCCAGCCGCTGGACATAGGCGCGGAAATCGTCCTCCCATTGCAGCCGGTAGGGCAAACGCTTGAGCTCGTTTTGCGCATTGGGCACATAGACGGTGACCAGGAAAAATTCCGGATATTCGGCCGTGATCACCCGTCCCTCGTGGTCGTGCTGCTCGATACCCAGGTTGTAGGTCACCTGCAACGGCTCGGTTTTGGAAAACAGGGCTGTGCCCGAATACCCTTTTTTTTCAGCCGAGCACCAATATTCGTGATAGCCTTCGACCGGCGGCGCCTGATCCGGCTGCAATTTGGTCTCTTGCAGGCACATCATATCCGGCTGTTCGGCGGCCAAAAAATCAAAAAACCCCTTACCTGCGCAGGCGCGCAGACCGTTGACGTTCCATGAAATCAGCTTCATCCCAGTTCCTCCAAAGAAAATTCATCGATTGGCATTTAATATCCCGCTCTCTTGGATGCGGCGCACAGCTTGTTCCATACGTTCGGGCGGCTCCACCAGGGCAAAGCGGACATAGCCCTGCCCGCCCTCGCCGAAGCTCTCGCCCGGCACGCAGATAACGCCGGTTTTCTCCATCAGCTCCAGGACAAAGGCCGCCGAACTGTCAAAACCCGCCGGGATCTTGGCCCAGACAAACATGGTACTGGGGCTGTCCGGCACCGCCCAGCCGATGCGCCGCAGCCCACCGCACAAAGCATCCCGGCGGGCCTGGTACCCGGCGCGGTTGCGCTGCACGATCTCCTGTGGCCCGTTCAGCGCCGCAACCGCCCCAGCCTGCGCGGGCAGCCACATGCCGTAGTCGATCTGGGAGCGGAAGGCCCGGAACCGTTCGATCACCGCCTGGTTGCCGACCGCAAACGAAACCCGCATACCGGTCAGGTTGTAGGTTTTGGAGAGCGAGTTGAACTCGATGCCCACGTCCATCGCCCCAGGGATGGACAGGAAGGAGATCCCTTCCCCGCCGTCCAGCACCAGGTCGGAATAAGCGTTGTCGTGCAGGATGAGGATATCATAGTGTTTGGCAAAGTCCACCAGTTCCTCGTAAAAAGCAGGGGATGCCACAGCGGTTGTCGGGTTGTTGGGATAGGAGACCACCATCAGCGATGCGCGGCGCGCCACCTCTTCGGGGATGTCGGCAAAATCCAGCTGCCAGCCCTTTTCCTCGTAGAGCGGGTACAGCCCGACCTCAGCCCCGGTGAGCATGGGGCCAAAGCTGAAGATGGGGTAACCCGGGTCGGGCGCCAGGGCCAAACCGTTTTCTCCGATAAAAGGGAAGGCGATGTGGGCGATGCCCTCCTGCGAGCCGCCTACACTCATAATCTGCGCTGGGGCCAGCTGCACGCCGTAGCGGCGCGCATACCAATTTTGCACGGCGGACACCAGCGCTGGGGTATCGTGCATCGCGTAGCGGTAATTCTCCGGTCGCATTGCCGCCTCAGCCACCGCCTGCATGACGTGGGCATCCGGCACAAAATCAGGCGCACCGATGGATAGGTTGATGACATCGACCCCCTGGGCATACAATGCTTTTTTTCTTTCATCCAGTTGATTGAAAATATTCGATTCGGTCTGTTGGCCGAATTTTACAAAGCGCATGAACCAATTACACTTCTCTTTCTTTATTCGCCCGAAAGGCTGGAATTTGGGCGCACAGCGCGCCACTCCTTGCCATTATACCATGTACCGCCCGGAAAAAACAGACCCAAAAACCGGCGTTTATGCACCCAAGGCCGCGCAAGTAGTGGTCTTGCGCCTGATTTTTCTCATATCTTTCCCTTTTCGGTCATTTGTTTTCCATATTGTTGCTTGACTTCTCCGCACAAAGCATATACACTGAGAATATCTACAAAGCGGATTGAAAGCAGGGTTCTGTTTCCCTTCCCTTTGCTTTACAGGCTTTTCCTTGTTTGTGCGCTCCTCCAGGCGGCAAACGGGTCAAGACTTGTCCAATAAACTGAAAAGGAGGACTTGCATGAAGCGTCTTACCACCCGTACCGCAGATGGCGTGTCTACATCCGACCCAGCCGCCGCGCTGGAGCGGCTAGCGCAGATCGAGGATATGCTCGAAGGGTTGCAGGCGGAATCGGCGCAGATTGCGCTGGAGCTTGATACATTGCGCGTACAGGGCCGCACCAAATCCCCTCGTTTCCGTGAACAGCTGGCGCGCAAGATGACCAACCGCGAAATTCTTTCCCGTTTCGGGATCGTATGAGGTGAATGATTCATGCAGCAAGACCAACTTCCCAACCGGTCTGTCCTTGCTAGAACTTTAGTGGTATACGGCATGCTTTCCTGTGTCTTGCAGTCCATTACTTATCTGGCGGGTATGGGCTCTCCTTCCTACTTCGGCTTGTTTCATCTATTTCTTACCCTCGGATATCTGGGGCTTAGCCTATTGGGTTCGTTCTATTTTTTATGCACCAGCAACCGTTCGGCTTTGATCCTAGACGCCACCCGCTGGCTCGCCACGCTGTTGCTGACCCTGCCCGCACTTTTGGCTGAATTGGGTTTGCTCGCGCCCAGCTCGTCTACGTTCTATCAATGGATTTTGTTTCCCGTTTCGTCGCAATTTTTTGGCCTGTTACCTTGGATGAACAATGCCGCTGTATTTGGATTTTGCATCGCCTTTTCCCTATTGGAGTTGGGCATCCTGTCTTGTGGCGCATACCGCCGCAAGATCATTCAATAAGCAACGACAAAAATGACGTCCATGCCACCTGCATTGGGCGTCATTTTTATGCCCTTTCCCCTGGTTATAGCGATTGCTTGACCCAGGCTTCCACCTGTGCTTGCGCATTGGCTGCGCTGGCTCCATGAACCGCCAGCCCCGGCTGCACGGTTGCACCTACACAAATTTTCTTGATGTCCTGTTCGCTTCTCCCCAGGCCACTGCCCTCGCTCGTGCAAAAAGGCAAAATCCGTTTGCCTTCCCAATGATATTTTTCAAGGAAGGTGAACATTGCCATGGGCATCGTGCTAAACCAGTTGGGATACCCGACAAAAACTGTATCGTATGCTTCCAGGCTTTCCAAGGTCTTTTTAAGCGCTGGCCGAATATTTTCCTGCCACTCAATCTTGGCCTGTTCAACACAGTCGCGATAGCCCTCGGCATAGGGTTTGGCAGTTTCGACCTCAAACAAATCGCCTCCCGTCAGCCCGGCGATCATTTCTGCTACACGTTCGGTATTGCCTTTTTCCAGGTTTCGAATGCTGCCATCATAATAATTTTCTCCCTTCCGAGAATAGTACACAATCAAAGTCTTTCGCATTGCAGCCACTCCTTTCGCTTGATATGCATTATATTTTAACGCATTTTCGTGCAAACGTCCATTTGTATTTTGGGCCGCTTGCACAAATTGCCCTCGGGAATCGAGCATGCAACAGTTGCATAAAAAAAGTGCAAACTATTTGAAATTTTCCTTCCGTAATTTATATTTTGTGCTATAATGGAGATAATAGTTGGATGCTTTGAAAAGATGAGATTTGTACAAGGTGCTGCCCCCTTCCCCGTTCTGGGGTTGTCGTGACCGGCTGCACCGTTTTCCGTTTATTTGCCCCATCGAATCTCAAATTTATAATACTCGGCTTCATTCGATCGATACTCACGGAAAATCGTGTGTTTTCATTTTTCTTAATTTTATGTCCGGTGCGCTTGGGTCGCCTTAGAATCCGCATCATCCAGGCGTTCGGTAAAACCGAGGGGATACAGTATGCAAGAAAATGCTGGATTACCAGCTGCACAAAGCCTACAGCATCAAGTTGAGGAATTACGGGAACAAGCCTTCAAGGATGCTTTATCCGGGCTCCTGAACCGCTCAGCCGCCGAGCAATATATCAAAGAACGCTTAGAGACCATGTCGCCCGGTGACTACTGCGCCATGTTTATCATCGATCTGGACGACTTCAAGCTGGTCAACGACACATTGGGCCATCAGGCGGGTGACGAGGCCATTCACCAAGCCGCCCAAATCCTCTCCTCCATGTTCCGGGCATCCGATATCATAGGCCGCCTGGGTGGGGATGAATTTATCGTCTTCCTATCCGGCGCTGTCACCGAAAGCCTGGTGCGCAAAAAAGCTACGGCCATCTGCAAAAACTTGCAAATGGCCCTTGGCAATGGACCTGTTGTCAACCTAACCGCCAGCGTAGGCGTGCATATCGCCGCCGGAAACAGCGAGCACTTTGAGGGGCTCTACCAATCGGCCGATTTGGCCCTATACCGCGCCAAAAAAGCTGGCAAGCACGGCTTTTGCGTTAAGCATAGCGAAGGTGCCTTTCCAGAGAGCGAAGTATTCCGCCCTGTCAATACCATCCCGCTCACCGGCCTGTTGGAATACATGGATAGCGGCGTGGCGTTGCTCGAAATGGGGACCACCATTCATTTGCTCTATGTCAGTCCGAGCTTTTGCCGGATTTTAGGTGTTCATTCGCAGGCGTTCACGATGCCAAAATGCCTGGACGAACTGGTCCATCCGGATGACCGCCTAGGGTTAGAGCACGCCTTACGGGACGGCCTGGAAAAAGGCTGCGTTGCCGAATATACCCACCGGGTATCTTCAAACGGGCGGGACTGGTCCTGGTGGCATATCCGCGCGATCCATATCGAATATAACAACCCTTACCCTGTTATGCTGGTTACGACGACCGATATTTCCCAATTTAAAGAGAATGAACGCCGGCTAGAGGAGATCAACCAGCGCTTACAAGTTGCCTTTGAACAAACTACCCAGGGCATGTGGGAAGTCGATATCCAAACCCAAAAATTTTCTTTCTTTGATCACAACGGCCAATTTGACCCGCTGCCAGGACATTGCGCGCTTTTCCCCAGCGATTTGATCACCAGCGGATGGATTCACCCCAACTCCATCCCCCGCTTCCGCGAGTTTGCTAAGGAACTGCTGGAAGGACGGGTGCAGGGGTATGGCAACTTTATTGTGCAAGATTTAGACACTGGCTGCTACGGGTGGGTTGCGCTGTCCTACCGGACGCTTTTTGATGAAGTGGGCCGTCCGTCCAAAGCCGTGGGAATTGTCGAAAACTTCCCGCGCAATTTTGTCCGGGATGAGGCCCGATCGGTGCTCAAGCGTCCCATTCCATCGGCGCTGGTCAACGACCTGATGGCCGGTTTGCGGGCCAATCTGACCCAGGATACGGTGCAGGAGCTATGGGTTGAAGGCCGGTCTCAAGGCTGGAAGGGGCAAGAGGACCTTTGTTCACAGGTGCTTCAACGGGCTGCAGGTAAATTGTTCAATAAGAACGAGCAAGCCCTTCTAGCGCCCTATTTCCAGCGCAATGCGCTGCTAGAAATGTATCATCAAGGTCAGCGCTGGATCTCACTGGAATACCAACGGGTGGACACTGGTGGGAATATCCACCGGGTCAACCATGTCGCCAACTTGGTAGAAGACCCACTGACACGTGACGTATTTTTGTTCCTCTATATCAGCCAACTGGACTGGCGCCACGATTTGGAACAGCAGGCAAACGGACAGATCTTACGTGATCCTGCCACCGGCCTGTATCATCTCAATTCGGTCCGTTCGCTAGCCGAGGTCTATTTGCGCCGCCGGGATCAAGATGGTTGCGCGGTAGCTGTATTACAGATGGGCGGCCTAATCAAGCTATACGATGGCGACCCTGCCGGGTTAGAACAGGGCCACCGCTATCTTGTCACGGCCCTATCGGTTGCACTTGGAAACCGGTGCCTTTTGGGACAATATAGCGCCGATCAAATTTTGATCTTTTTCCCCCATGCGCTCGCCAAATACGAACTACGCGAGCGATTGGAAGAGGCGTTTGCGTTTACACGTTTGGTGCTGGCCGGTGCGCTTCCAACCGACGGGCTGCGGTTTGTCGCGGGCGTTGTCATGGAGACATCCGGTATGATCAATTATAGCGCAATGGCAGCCCAGGCATCTAATTTGTGCCATCTGTGGCGCAGTGCAGCATCGGACACCGTTGCCTTCCCCCATGAGGACGACGACTGGGGGTGGACCGAACTTCAGGCATCTCCTCAAGACTATCGTGTCACCGTCCACCATACCGAGATGGAGCGCCCGCTGTCCGAAGGGGAAAAGGATGTCGCGTTTCACTGCGTGTCTGCCATGCTATCCGCCGATTCCCTAGAAACCTCGCTGCGCAGCGTCCTTAATTATATCGGCGCCTATTATCACGCCGACCGCGTTTATATCCTGATCTTGGCCGAAAACCGCCACGCGATCACCATGCCCTACGAATGGACCAGCCCTACGAAGCACAGTATTCAGCAGGCTGTGTTGGGCGCCAAAGTGGATCGTTTCCCCATCCTACAACGCTGCATCGAAGAACAGGCGCCGGTCTTTCTGACGCGAACCCAGACGATCTCCCTGCAAGGTGAACCGGTTACCGAGCGGCCTTGGTATTTTACCGCCTTTCCGTTGATCGAAAAGGACACCACACTGGGCTTCCTGTGCATCGAAAATTCCCAGGAGCATCCGGCCGACGCCGCATTGTTCAGTGTTCTAATTCCCTATATCCTCCAAGAGCGGGAGCGCTTTCATCATATGGACAACCCGCAGGTCGAACCCGCCGCATCCAATCTGCTGGCGTTACCCAATCTGCGCGCATATATGGAGGTCATCTATACCCTCAATTCCGACCGGTACAGCGCAATGGGCGCCGTGTGCTTGGATATTCCCAACCTCTCAGCGATCAACAGTACCCAGGGCTTTGAATACGGCAGTAAGCTGCTCTGGTATGTGGCGAAAACCCTTGCCAGCCATTTTGGCCCGGGCTGGATTTTCCGCACCTGGGACGCCGAGTTTGTCGCCCTATGTCCCAATACTACCCAGCAGGTTTTTGTGGGACGATGCACCCGATTGCGCAGTGTGTTGCAGCGGCGCTATCCCAAGGAGCTTCGCATGGGATATACCTGGGCCGATGGTGTTTTTCACGCCAAAACCCTGGTGATTGAGGCGCGGGCGCTTATGCGGCGGGAGCGCATCCACACATCCGAAAATGCCGAAGGCATCACGCTGGGCAGCAGCCATTACCGCAGTATCAGTGAAGCAGCGCAAAGCGGACGGATTGCAATCTTTTTGCAGCCCAAAATTCAGATGCACACCGGTACGCTCTTCGGAGCCGAAGCTTTGGTTCGCGGGATTGATGAGGACGGCTCAATCCTCCTGCCCTCTCATTTCATCGAGACGCTGGAGCAAAACGGCTGCATCCGTGACCTAGATCTTTATGTTTTGGACCGTACCCTGGCCATCATCGACCGCTGGCGGGAGCAGGGTCTTGGGATTGTCCCGACTTCGGTCAATCTATCCCGTTTGACGCTGTTTAGCCCCACCGCATTGGCATCCATCCTGGCAATTCAGAGCCGTTACCCCGACATACCGGCTGAGGCCTTGGAGCTGGAGATCACCGAAAGCGTGGGCGATGTGGAAACCAATGAGCTGCGCGCAGTCGTCGATCAATTCCGTCAATACGGCTTGCGGTTTAGTTTGGATGACTTTGGCTCCAAATATGCCAATCTGCCCATCTTCACAAATGTCCGGTTTGACACGGTCAAGCTGGACCGCAGTTTGATCACCGAACTGGCCGACAACCCCATCAACCGGATGCTGATTCAAGATATCATCCAAATCTGCCAGACCTGCGGTATGACCTGTATCGCCGAAGGTGTGGAAAACCCAGAACAGATCTCTGCCCTGCAAGAGATCGGCTGCGACTATGCCCAGGGCTTTTATTATGACCAGCCCATACCAGCCGACCAATTTGAACAGAAATATCTCCGAGATATGGACACCTGTGAGCACACGCAACGTGGCAAAGGAGGAACGTGCAAGAATGCGTAAAGAAACCGAACAACCAAAATCCAAGGACCCAGCAGAGCCCCCGCTGATTATCGGCATCGGCGCTTCTGCTGGCGGATTGGAGGCACTACAACAGTTCTTTGAGCATATGCCGAATAACAGCGGCCTGAGCTTTGTGGTAGTGCAGCATCTCTCCCCCGACTACAAAAGTCTCATGGCGGATATTTTAAGCAAACATACCGGGATGGCGGTCTATCAGGTGGAAAACGAAATGG
This sequence comes from uncultured Butyricicoccus sp., assembly GCA_904420185.1. Lineage (GTDB taxonomy): Bacteria > Bacillota > Clostridia > Oscillospirales > Butyricicoccaceae > Butyricicoccus_B. The sequence continues at coordinate 32,339 of CAJFUJ010000042.1, forward strand.
TGGTCCAGCCGGACACCGTCTACCTGATCCCGCCAAAAAAATACTTGACCATCCACCGCAGCAAGCTGATTTTGGCAGACTATGCGCCTGGTACCCTCAACCACCCCATCGATATCTTTTTCACCTCGCTGGCCGAGGAACGCAAGGAACAATCCATTGTGGTGGTACTGTCCGGTACCGGGTCTGACGGCACAAACGGGGTCAAAACGGTCAAAGAACACGGTGGCCTTGTCATCGTCCAAGATCCCGAGAGCGCCAAATTCGACGGTATGCCCAAAAGCGTCATCAGTACAGGCTTGGCAGACTTCATCCTGTCCCCCGAGGAAATTGCCGACGAAATCCTCAACTTTTCCACCACCCCTGTGCTCCTGCGTACCCCCCAGTTTGACGGTCCGATCTCTGACGAGGACATGCTTTTTTCTGAGGAGGAAACGCTGTCCCATATTTATGCAATTCTCAAAAATGCCAGTGGCATCGATTTTACTTACTATAAGCGGTCAACCATCCTGCGGCGGATTGAACGTCGGATGTTGGTCACCCACAGCATCAATTTGGCCGAATTTGCCCACCTGCTGGGCGACAACCCGGACGAGGTGCAGATCCTTATCAAAGAAATCCTCATTGGGGTAACCAACTTCTTCCGTGATCCCGCCTTTTTCGAAAAGCTGAAATACAACGCAATTTACAAAATCGTGGAGCGCGCCAAGGAAAACGAGCCCATCCGGGTGTGGAGCGCCGGCTGCTCCACCGGCGAAGAAGCCTATTCCATCGCTATTTTATTCCGGGAGGTCATGGAGGAGCTGCAAGTTAAGCGGGATGTAAAAATCTTCGCCACCGATGTGGACAGCCGCGCCATCGAGCAGGCTGGCAAGGGGGTTTTCTCAGAAAATATCATCGACGACGTGACGCCCGACCGGTTGGCCAAATTTTTCTTAAAGCAGAACGATCAATACGTCATCTCCAAGGACTTGCGCCGGATGATCGTCTTTGCCACCCACAATATGTTTTCGGACCCTCCTTTCGGCAAGCTGGACCTCATTAGCTGCCGCAATGTGATGATTTACTTTCAACCCGTGCTTCGCCGGGGATTGTTTGCCATTTTCCATTCGGCTTTGAAGAACAACGGATATCTCTTTTTGGGCAAAAGCGAAACCGCTGGGGAATATGTAAGCCTCTTCAAACCAGTGTGCAGCGCTGAAAAGATCTATTTGCACAAAGGCGAAGGCAAAGTCGAGGATCTCGCGCCGCCCACGTTTACCATTCCAAATATCCAGACTGTATCGATGAAACGCTTGACAAACGGTGGCAGTCAAACGGAAGATCCTGCGACAGAAAGTGTCTATACAAAATTTCTGGAAAACTTCCTGCCCGCTTCGGTGGTCCTCAATGAAGAGGATACCGTTCTGCATTTCTTTGGAAATTATTCCGATTATCTGACCTTAGCCCCCGGCAAGGCGACGTTGAATTTTTTCCACATGCTCAATAAAGATTTGTCTTTAGTGGCAGCCACCGCCCTGAGCCGGTGCCGGTCGGAACACACCCCTGTGACCTATACCGATATTGTCGTCGATAGCACCTCAGGCCGCCATGTGGTCGATCTTTTGGTCCAACCCATCCCGCCTACTTCGAGCGAGGAAAGCGAGTTGACTGCCGTATTGTTTTTGGAACACAAATCCATTGATGCCGGTGGTGTTGTGGAAAAATACGACATCGATGCCACGGCAGCCCGGCGCATCGCTGAACTGGAACGCGAATTCCAGGAATCCCAAAACGATCTGCGCGCTACCATCCAGCGTCTAGAAACCGTCAACGGCGAACTACAAGCCGCCAATGAAGAGCTGCTCACCGCCAATGAGGAGTTACAGAGCTCGACCGAGGAGCTGCAATCGGTCAATGAGGAGCTCTACACGGTGAACACCGAGCATCAACTCAAGCTGGATGAATTGACCATGATGACCAACGACCTTTCCAATTTCCTGTCCTCGACCATGATCGGCATTCTCTTTGTGGACAGCAAGCTGAACATCCGCAAATTCACCGAGTATGTCGGGCGTGAGTTCCAGCTCATGGAACACGATATCGGCCGGCCGATCCAAATTTTTGCCCATAGCTTCCCGGAGGAGGATATTGAAGCCGATGCACAAACGGTTTTAAAAGATTTGGTTTCCATTGACCGGGAGGTCACTGCTATGAACGGCCGCTGCTATACCCTGCGCATCGCCCCCTACCGCACGACCGAAAACAGCATCCGTGGGCTTGTCATCACAATTATCGACAGCTTGGGCGCTGGACAGCAGCCCAAACATCCCAAGCAGCCAACCCCATAACCCATATGGTGCGACAAATTTTGTCTATCAACGAAGGCG
>CAJFUJ010000043.1 GCA_904420185.1 uncultured Butyricicoccus sp.
GCCGGGAACAGGAGGTAGAAATCTTCTACCGCTTCATCGGCAAAATTGATTGAATGACACCAATATCTTTAAGTATGTGATACCGGCATGAGTTTCCCCGAAATGGACAAGCTCCTCGAATTATGCGCCCTCTTTGACCGCACCTTGGACGACCTAGTCCGTGGGGACCTGACCGCCGGTCCATCTCCAGCAGCCGATACAGCCGGATATGACGCGCACATGAATTGGTTTTCCCGGATCATCGCCGCTGGGGTCGGGCTGTTGCTGGTTGGGATCGCGGCATCACAAATATTGGAATCTATGCGCTTGCCCAAAGCTGTTTATGATGGGACGCTGTTTTTGGCTGCAATCCCGGCCATTCTGCTGTGCATCGTCGGCGGAATGCAGCACAGCCAATTTGCAAAAAAGCACCCGGAGATTGCCCCCTTTTACTCGGCTGCCGAGGAGGAAACTGCCCAACGCCGTTTCATCCCCCGGGTTGCAACCGGTGTAGGGCTCATTTTATGTGGTATCTTGTCCACCGTGCTGGGTGAAGGGTTGCCACTTCCGCCCGGCTGCACGCCAGAGTTCTATGACGGTATCTTGCTATTCTTTTTGGCGTGCGGCGTTGCCATCCTTGTTTACAGCGGCCTGCAAAAGAGCAAGTATGACATTGCGTCGTATAACAAAAACCATTTGCCGAGCGAAGGGGAAGGCGCTTCCAACCCACTCACAGACAAAGCATGTGGCGTGATCATGCTCCTGGCGACCCTGGTATTTTTCATCGGACAAATCGGTCTTGGTTGGGAGCGGGCTTGGCTGGCTTTTCCAGCGGGCGGCATTCTATGTGCCATTGTGTCGATTGTTTTGGAAAAAAAGAATTGAAACCCCGTGCAAAAGTCAGGCATTTGGTCTGACTTTTCTACTTCCCGAACTCTGCATCCCCGACCATTTTGCAGGCCGAGGCAGCAACCGTGTAAAATATTTTTAAATCCTCCTGGCTGTGCAACCGGCATGGCAAAACTGTGGTATACTAGATACGAATACGATGGCCCAAGGATGGCTTGGGTTTTTCCGCTAAAAAGGAGGAATTGCACATCATGGCAAATATTTTTATTAGTCCTAGCAAATATGTGCAGGGCGCTGGTGAAATGCAGCAGCTCGGCAAATATGCACACACATTTGGCAGGAAAGCGTTGGTGCTTCTCAGCGAAAACGGCTATCAGCGCAATGGCAAACAGATCGAAGCTAGCCTTGCTGGTGCCGGAGTGGCCGCCAGTTTTGTATACTTCCACGGGGAATGCTGCATGACTGAGATCAACCGTTTGACCCAAAACGTCCAAGCGGACGGCGCAGAAATGGTGATCGGCGTAGGTGGCGGCAAGATCTTTGACACCGCCAAGGCTGTGGCCTATTATGCGAAGGTTCCTGTGCTCATCTGCCCCACCATCGCTTCGACCGATGCACCCTGCTCGGCGCTGTCGGTCATCTATTCGGACGAGGGTGTGTTTGAACGTTATCTATTTTTGCCCGCAAACCCCAACCTGGTGCTTATGGACACGGATATCCTTGCTGCCAGTCCGCTGCGTCTGACGATCGCTGGCATGGGCGATGCCTTGGCCACCTATTTCGAAGCCCGCGCGTGCGCGGCTTCCGGCGCGACTACCTGCGCGGGCGGCAAAGTATCCCAGGCCGCGCTAGCGCTAGCCAAACTCTGCTTTGATACCCTGATGAATGAAGGCATCAAGGCCAAGCATGCGCTTTCGGCGCATGTGTGTACGCCGGCCGTAGAAAAAATTTTTGAAGCCAACACACTGCTTTCCGGTATTGGATTTGAATCAGGCGGTTTGGCTGGTGCACATGCCCTGCACAACGGCCTGACCGTGCTCGAGGAATGCCACGCCATGTACCATGGCGAAAAAGTGGCGTTTGGCACACTTACCCAGCTCATCTTAGAGGATGTCCCCAAGGAAGAGCTCGACGCCATCGCTGTTTGGTGTGTCGAGCTCGGTTTACCCGTCACCTTACGCGAATTGGGGCTGGAGAATGTAACCAAAGAAAAGCTCATGGCTGTGGCCGAAGCAGCATGTGCTGAGACCGACACCATGGGAAATATGCCAGTAGAGGTCAACCCTCACAAGGTCTATGCCGCGCTGTTGGCGGCAGATGCCTATGGCCGAAGCCTGGTCGGAATGTAAGACCCACGAAAAAACGAGGAAGGGTCTACCTTCCTCGTTTTTTCATGGAATAAGGGGAAACGTGCTATGTGGAAAATATGGGTCCGCCGTTTGCTTATGCTACTCATTGGCGTTGCGGTTACGGAGTTTGGCAGCCAGTTGTTTGTATCGCTGGCTGTGGGCGCAGACACATTTATGGTGCTCATTCAGGGGCTTTCTCGCCGCACGGGGTTGAGCTATGGCCAAGCCAGCACTGCCATGATGCTGCTCTGTCTGTTGATTATATTTTTTTGGAATCGAAAGTACATTTATCCGGGTACGATCTTTTGTATTTTTTGCCTTGGACCAATCGTAGATTTTTACGCCGGTTTATTTGGCTGGATCGTGCCGACCGTACGGCCGCTGCCGTTGACCATTGTGTTGGTGGCGCTCAGCTGTACCATTGTATCCATTGGCGTTGGGATCTCCGTGCAATCCAAAGCGGGCGCTTGCTCCAACGATTTGATCCCGGTGATTTTGCACGAGCAATTCCCGGCGCTCCAGCTCCGGTGGGCGCGTATGCTGTGGGACGCTTTATTTATCATATGCGGGTTTTTGTTGGGGGGCACCATCGGCATTGGCACGGTCATCGCCCTGACCGTGTATGGTCCAGGATTGCAATTTTTCTTGCCTGCGGCCAACCGTCTTGCGCGTGCGCTTCGGCTTCCCGCCTCTGCGGAATAACACAAAATCCCCTGGCCGCAAGGGTTCCACTTTGCAGCCAGGGGATTTTTTATTTGCCGTTAGCCTTCGTATTCATCTTCATTCTCCCAGTTGTGCCAAACCGCCTGGACATCGTCGTTGTCCTCCAGATTGTCCAGCAGCTTGCGCATCTGGGCCATGTCCTCTTCCTTTTCCAGGGTGACATAGTTTTGCGGGACCATTTCGACCTCGGCCTCAATAAAGCTCATCCCAGCCTGCTCCAGCGCCTCGCGCACCTTGCCAAAGTCTGCTGGGGCGGTGTAAATCTCAAAGGTCTCCTCGTCCGATTGGAAGTCTTCCGCGCCGGCATCCAGCGCCAGCATCATGGTTTCATCCTCATCCAATTCGCCTTTTTCCACGATCAGGACGCCCTTTTGGTTGAACTGCCAGCCGACGCAGCCGGTCGCACCCATGCCTGCGCCAAACTTGTCCAAAAGGTGGCGTACATCCGAAGCTGTACGGTTGCGGTTGTCGGTCAGGGTTTCCACGATGACCGCTACGCCGCCCACGCCGTAGCCTTCGTAGGTGATGGCCTCGTATTCGACTGTACCGTTTGCGCCTGAATATTTATCCAACGTGCGCTTGATATTGTCGTTGGGCATATTGTTGGCCTTGGCCTTGGCGATTACGTCGCGCAGGCGGGAATTGTTATCCGGGTTAGCCGAACCGCCTTCTTTGATGGCAATCGCCATCTCGCGGCCAATTTTAGTGAAAATTTTTGCTTTTTTGGCGTCATTTGCGCCCTTGCGCTTGGCAATATTATGCCATTTAGAATGTCCGCTCATGCTTACTTCGCTCCTTAATATCCTGAAAAATTATAATCTGTTCTTCATTTTATCAAAAAAGGCCGCAAAACGCAAGGGGTATGCCCAAGACAAGCCCACGCAGAAAATCCGGAATTGACAGAAGCCCTTGCGCCTGCTATACTTAATTAGACGCCGCCATGGCGGAACTGGTAGACGCAAGGGACTTAAAATCCCTCGGAGCATATCCGTGCCGGTTCGATTCCGGCTGGCGGCACCACAAAAAGCCCTGTATTGTCCAAATACAGGGCTTTTTCATTTGTTGCATGATGGTACGCAACACCGATGCAGCTCTATTAATCGTCAAACAGCGGGGTCGAAAAATATCGCTCAGCCGTATCCGGCAGCACGGTGACCACCCGTTTGCCTGGCCCTAATTTTTTGGCTAGCTCGATGGCCGCCGCCACATTGGTCCCTGACGAGATGCCACACATGATGCCCTCTTTTCGGGCCAGATCCTTGGCGGTTTGAAGTGCAGCGCCGTCGGTCACAATATAGATATCGTCATAGATCTGCCGGTTCAGGATGGCTGGGATGACGCCGTCGCCGATGCCCATTTGGATATGGGTCCCAATCGATCCGCCCGATAGGATGGCCGCATGTTCGGGCTCGACCGCCCAGATGGTCATATCCGGATTGTGGGCTTTGAGCACCTCGCCGATGCCAGTGATGGTGCCGCCGGTTCCGATACCCGAGCAAAAGCCATGGATCGGCCCTTCCACCTGAGCCAGGATTTCAATACCGGTATGGCGGCGGTGGACCATCGGGTTGGCTGGATTTTCAAACTGCTGCGGCACAAACACCTTCGGGTTCTCGGCCGCCATTTTAAGGGCTGTCTCCAGGCATTCCTCAATACATGCACCAATATCGCCTGCGTCGTGGATGAGAATGACCTCTGCGCCATAGTGGCGCACCAGCTTACGCCGCTCCTCGGACACCGAATCCGGCATGATAATGATGGTCTTGTAGCCCTTGACCGCGCCGATGAGCGCCAAACCGATGCCTTGGTTCCCACTGGTTGGCTCGACAATAATCGAGTCCGGCCCCAACAACCCGCGTTCCTCGGCGTCCGAGATCATATTAAAAGCCGTGCGCGTCTTGATCGACCCGCCGACATTCAGTCCTTCAAATTTCACCAAAATTTCAGCCGCATTTTCCGGCGCCATGTGGTGCAGGCGCACAATGGGCGTATGTCCAATTGCGTCTAAAATCGTATTATAAACCATTTCCATCGACTCCAATACCAAATAATCGCACAATGATACCTATACATTATATGCGCAAAAGCGGGTTCCGTCAACCGGTAGAAAGGCAGCCTTTGCCTTCCGATTGGATGGTTGCGGGACAACTTTTGGTTTTCGTGCGCTACACGGCAGCGCCTGTGCAATCTGTAACTTTGCAGGAGTCGAATTTTGTGCTATACTGTCGGTATCTTACAGGGATGCAATATCCCCTCTGGTACACGGAAAAGGAGGCAAACGGTGAAAAAGACCAAACCAATTGCCCTGCTTCTTGGGCTTGCGCTGCTGCTATGCGGATGCGAAGCGGCGCCCACACAGGCATCTGAAATCCAGCAGAGCCAACCGATTGAACCTGCGCCCGAACCTGAACCCGAACCTTTCACCGCAACGCTTGCCGTCTGTGGCGATATTATGAGCCATATGCCCCAGACCCGTGACGCCTGGAGCGACACACTGGGCGCATACGACTACACGACTATGCTATCCGGCGCACGCACTTATGTACAAAATGCAGATTTCGCAGTCGCCAATCTGGAGACTACCTTTGCTGGCGGGCCGGATTATTCGGGCTATCCTGCCTTTAACACGCCAGATGAGCTGGCGGACGGCCTGCAAGATCTTGGGTTTGACCTGCTGCTCACGGCGAACAACCACTGCATGGACCGCCGCTACGACGGCCTGGCACGGACGCTGGATGTGCTGGATGCGCGCGGCCTGGCCCATGTGGGGACCTATCGCACCCAGGAGGAACGCGACGCCAACCATGGCATTGTACTGGCCGACGTGGGTGGTATTTCGGTGGCGTTCCTGGGCTATACCTATGGCACCAACGGCATCCCGCTCGAAAGCGGCCGGGAATATTCGGTCAATCTGTTCAACACCGACTATCTGTCCAGCTGTTCCACCCCCAATACCGAGCAGCTCGCCGCCGATTTGGCGGCCGCTCAAGCGCTTTCCCCTGACCTGATTGCGGTGATGATCCACTGGGGCGTAGAATACCAGACCACCCAGAATGCCTACCAGGAGCAGATCGCCCAATTTTTGTTTGACAATGGCGCGGATATCATCCTGGGCGGCCATTCGCACGTTTTGCAGCCCATGCAGCTGCGCACCCTGGCCGACGGACGGCAGGGCTTTGTGTGTTTTTCGCTCGGCAACATGATCTCGGCGCAAAATGACCGCTATACCGACACCACGGTGGCGCTCACCCTGGAGTTGACCAAGGACCCAGCAACAGGCGCCGCGTGGGTAAGCGGATATTCCTATGCGCCGCTGCTCATGCTCGACCGCGAGAGTGGTGCCGATGTGCGCTTCGAGCTGCTGGACGTCTATCAAACCCTGTCCAGTGGGCAAGCCGACGAAACCTTAACCGCAAAGCTGGAGCAAGCCATTGCCGACTGCCACACCATCCTGGGGGAAACCGGCGATATCGGCGCATGGACTGCCACCCCAGCTGCATAAAAAAACTGCCGCAGAATTTCTGCGGCAGAAATTTTTTATTCTCTGTTGCCGAACAGGCGAAGAATATACAGGAACAGGTTGATAAAGTCCAGATACAGCTGCAAAGCCGACAAGATGGACGCACGCGCGAGCATCGCGGTGTCATGGCTGTACGCTGCATGCATCGCCTTAATCTTTTGCACATCATAGGCGGTAAATCCCAAGAAGATGGCTACACCGACAAAGCAGAGCAGACGCTCCATGCCGCCAAAGCCGAAGAACATCCCGAGCAGGTTGAACACAATCAGCAGGATCAGCCCGCCGATGAGGATGGGCTGCAGGCGGGACAGATCGACCTTTGTAAAGTAGCCAACCAATGCCATCACGCCGAAGTACAGTCCCGTCACGCCAAAGGCGAACACCAAACTGGTCGCGTTAAAATATAGGAAGTAGGTCGAAAAGACCAGACCGTTGAGCACAGCGTAAAGGAAGAACATCCCGCGCGCGGCGCCGATGGACAGCTTGCCGATGCGTGCGGACAGACCGATGACGGTAATCAGCTCTGCGGCAAGCAGGATCATCATAGCCGGATAGTTGAGCAGCAAAGCCACTGCGCCCGACAAGTACGCGGCTACCATCACAGCAAAGGTGGTCGCAAGGCCGAGGAACATCCAGCCAAAGGTTTTGGCCATATAGGTTTTGAGCGGCTCTGCCTGGGCGACCGGTGCAAAATTAAACATCATAGATAGATCACCTCTATGGTATTGTAACATAAGAGGCGTGGTTTTGTCCAGCGCAGCGGTGAGAACTTAACAATTTCTATGCAACTGACGATCTGCATGGGCTTTGCCCTGACGAAAAACGCCGCAATTTTAAACCGTTTGTTAATTTTGAACAGCATATAGGGACGCGGACAGGGTTTTGTGGTATGATAAGCAAAGAAGAAAATCTGATCGGGAAGGGTGACGGTATGGATATTAAATGTACCCAGAATATGTTTAAAAGTGCCAACGGCGTTTCCTCGATCACCTACTTTATCTTGGCGCCGGAAGGCGTGGAAACCCGCGGTATCGTTCAAATTGCGCACGGAATGTGCGATTATTTTTCCCGCTACACCGTTTTTGCCAAATATTTGTGCGGTTTGGGCTATATCGTTTGTGGTAACGACCATTTGGGCCATGGCGCGTCGGTTTCGCGGGAAACCGAGCTCGGCTTTTTTGCCCCGCAAAACGGCTGGTCCTACTTGATCGAGGACGTCAAGCAACTCACCGACATCATGCGCGCACGCTATCCTGGCCTGCCCTATTTCCTGTTTGGGCACTCCATGGGGTCGCTGCTCGCCCGGCTCTATTTGCCCCTTTATGGCAAGGACATCAATGGCTGCATCCTGTGCGGCACGGTCGGCCCCAATCCTTTTGCCCGTACCGGCATCCGGTTGGCCGATTCTGTGGCACACACCCGGGGGATGACCTATCGTTCAAGTTGGCTATCCCGCATCGCTTTTAACAACTTAAACCGCAAAATCCCGGGGGCACCTTCCATGTTCTCCTGGCTATCGCGGGACACCCATGTGGTGGATTTGTTCCAATCGGACAGCAAATGCAATTTTGTCTTTACCGCTACCGGGTTCCGTGATCTTTTCACCCTGGTTTTCCGCGCCAACCATGCCCGCTGCTTCCGCACCACCCCACATGACCTTCCCCTACTGCTAATTGCTGGGGATAAAGACCCCGTGGGCGGCTATGGCGAAGGGGTGCGTACGGTTGCGCGGATGTACCGCGCCGCCGGGCAAAAGGATGTGGATGTGATCTTTTACAAGGATGGCCGCCATGAGATTCTCAATGAGCTCAACCACCTGGATGTGTTCGGCGACGTCTCCCGCTGGCTAGAAGCACACTTGGCGCCAGCAGAACAGCCTGGCGCTGCCGGCCAACCGCTAAGCAGCCGGAAAAAGCCCGGTATGGGCGCTTGAGCAGCCGCCTGACAGAGAAATCCTGTCGGGCGGCTGTCTGCATCCAAGGAAAAATCCTGCGCCCGCTTCACACAATGGTAACATTGCTGTGGTATACCTATACTGTACAACATCTCGCATATCCCGTTTTCAGCGCCTGAATGCGCTTTTCAAATAGAGGAGGAAAAAACTTGATTGGTTCGAAGCGTTCTAAAATTGTACGTGGCAGCGCCTTTGCGGCTGGCCTGCTGGCTGCTGTGACCGTTTGGCAGAACGTCCGTGTCAAACTGACGCGCTACCACATTCGTTCGGTCAATTTGCCAAGCGCCTTTCACGGCTTTCGCATCGCCCTGCTCAGCGATATCCACAGCCGCGATTTTGGCCAAAACCAGGAACAGCTCTTGCGCCGCATCCGCGCGGCCAAGCCCGACCTCATCTTGGTGGCAGGCGATTGGGTGGACGCCCGACACGGCACGCTGGAAACCTGTTTGCAGCAGGCCCGGCTGCTGCGGCAGATCGCGCCCGTATGCGGGGTCTATGGCAACCACGAGTTGCGGCGTATCCGTCAGACGGGGAAAGACCCCCTGCGCGCAGCATTTTCCCGCGCGGGCGTGCAAATGCTGCACACCTCGAGCACCCGCGTAGAAAAGGACGGTATGTACATCAATCTGCTGGGCATCGAGGACCCGGCCGAGCTGCCCGAAAAGCCCACCCGCCAGCAGATGACCCAGGCGGTGGATGAAATGCTTTCCCGCGTCACACACGGCATCCAGCCCGACGATTTCACCATCCTCATCGCCCACCGCCCGGAATTTCTGCGCATCTATGCCCGCTACCCCATTGACCTTGTGGTGGCCGGCCACGCCCATGGCGGACAGGTGCGTCTACCTGGCGTCGGCGGTTTATTCGCACCCGGCCAGGGGCTGTTCCCCAAGTTTACGGGCGGCTGCTACCGGGAAAACCGCACCGAAATGATCGTCAGCCGCGGGCTGGGCGGGTATGCTCCGGTGCGGGTGTTCAATATGCCCGAGCTGGTCGTGATCACCCTGCGCGCCGAGGGGATGGAGCGAAAATAAAGCCCGGAAAACACAAAAGCCGTCCAGATTTGGACGGCTTTTGCGCAAGAAATAAAGAGATAGAGAAAGAACGAATCCGTAAGAAGTATTCTTTATTGGATGTTTTTATTATAAGCAGTTTTTCGGGAAATGGCTACTTGATTCTTGCGCGAATTGTCAGCCCTTGTCCGCGAAATTTCCGAAAAATCTTCGAAACACTTGTTATATCTTGTGCGTCCGCAAAAAAACCAGGCATAACTGCCTGGTTTTTTGATCAGATCGGTGCGCGCTTCCCGCTCAAGTGTAATCGAACGTAACCGGCCGGACGGTGGGCGTGAGCCGGTCGCTGTAATAGCCCAAGCCGGTCAGCTCGTCCAAAATGCCGGGCAGGGCTTCCACGGTGGATGCCTTATCCGCAACGTCGTGCAGCAGGACAATGGGGTGGCTGGTCTGGGTGACGCCCTGGGTAACCGTCTGCTGGATGGTGGCTGCCAGCGCGCCCGCATCGGCATCGCCGCCGGAAACATTCCAGTCATAGTAGACAAACCCACGGCGCAGCATCTCCGCGATGACTTGCGGATAGATGGCACGGTTGTAGGCATTGATCGATCCCCCTGGGAAACGGAACATGGTGGGATACACACCGCACGCCTCGTAAACCGCCTGATAGGCCGCATGGAAATCCTCCAAAAAGGCTTCCACCGAAGCATACGTCTGGGCGTAATCGTGGGAATAGCCGTGAATGCCCAAAGCGTGCCCCTCGTTTACAATGCGCTGCAAAAGTGCCTCGTTGCCTGCGATATTTTTGCCGGTGACAAAAAAGGTGGCCTTTTGCCCGCGCGCGGCCAGAGCATCCAAAATCGCCGCTGTGTTGGCCGAAGGGCCGTCGTCAAAGGTCAGGTAGACTGCTTTTTCGACGTCCGTGGCAAATTCGCCCGTATGATCCACCCGCATTTCGGGGTAGAGGGTCTGATAGTCCAGGGGCTGCGATTGCGCCGCGTCTGCGCCGCCTGCATCTGTACCGCCGGACGTTTGCAGTGACGCCACCTGCTGTTGCAGCTGGGACACCTGCGCATACGCCTCCTGTAGCCGCTGGGACTGCACAATCAGCGCCACACAGACCGTCACGACCGCCAGCACGACAACCGCTTTCAGGATGGCTCTAGGATTTCTGCGCCGCCGGTAGCCGCCATAACCGCCGTAGCCGCCATAGGACCTGCGCCGTCCGCGATAACGTGCCAACTCCGTCTCACTCCATTTCTACCAAGATTGCTTCAAATTTCACCTATCCATCTGGGTACCCTTTTATTATACCCGATTTCTCCAAAGACGCAACAAAAAAACACGCTGGACTGCTTCCAGCGCGCGTAAAAAGATGCCCAGCGGGACGCCACCGAAGAAATAAACGATGACAACATGTGGAATGTGGAGAAACGGTGGGGCGATCCTCCCCGGCGCGTCCCGTCGGCGTGGGATATGATAATTCTGCCGGGTACGTGATGGCGGCTGTACGTCGACAGAACAGCGCGGCAATCCGAACTTACACGCACTGTATTTTTAATTTAGGCCGCAAAGCTGAAATTAATCTGAAAAAACCATCCTCTTCTCTGCAAAGAGCGGGAGAAAAGCCCGAACGCCCTCCAAAAAGAGGGCGTTCGAACCGTTTTCCAATTTATTCTGTCATGTCAGGGCCGATGTGCGGGCCGACTGGCACAGTTCGACAGGGAACTGTCCCTCCGGATAGTACAGCATAACCGAGTAGTTGTTTTGGAACACTGCTTCCACACTGTACACGCCATCGCTGATCAACCGGCGGCTGATGTCACAGCTCTGGGCTGCGGGTTCAATCACTGCGTTTTGCAGCAGTGCCTGCATCATTGCCGGGTCGGTGACCGTCACAGAACCCGACTCAACCTCATCCGCATCATACGACGCGGTTTCGGTGGCAGATGCCTGCTCGGATTGGTCCAGCGGGCTGCCGTCGGCGTGGTAGACACCCCCGCTCACCGGCGGCGCATCCACCCAGGACACCGTGATGCCACGCAGGTCGTCCACGGTCAGCTCTTGCGGCACGACGTTGCCGTACTGCTCGAGCAAGGCTAGGGTGCGGGTATAGGTCGCATAGACTGGAATGAACTGCACAATCTCTTCGAGGGTTTGGCCATCCCACTGATCCACATAGTCAAAGCGCGCGTCAATGCGCAGCACAGGGGTGCTGTTCGCCGCCACCTGGGGCGTCAGCGACACGCTCTCCTCTTGCAGGGTGCGGATGATCTCACTGGCCTGCGCCGCGTCGGAAACCACCGCCGAAGTCGTGTCCGAAGGTGCGGCGTTGGTGCGCACCGACAGCCGTAAGGTCTGCTGGGTCAGCTCCTGATCCAGATTGACCTGATAGGCCGTCCCCTCCTGCCGGATATACTCCTCGCTGAAGCGCACTTCATCGAGCAGCGCAGGGATGGTGTCCGCCCCCACATAGGTGTACGAGCGTGACGCATAGGTGCCATTTGACAGGCGGTATTGCACATTGAACCAGCCGGTTTCGTCCTCCGGGCCAGCCTGCTGTGGCGTGCCTGCCTTTTGCTGCTCGACGCATTCCTGCGCGATTGAGTAGAGCGTATGGACCACCACCGGGTCGGTTAGCCCGCCTTTTTCCAAGCCACTGCCGCAGCCGGTGCCGTTATAGAAGTACGTGTCAGCGTATCCATACTCGTCCACCACCTGCCACGGGTAGGTGCCGCTAAACCCAATCGCCTCGATACTGTCCTCGTCTGGAAGCCATTCGTCATATCCCAAGACGTCCCGCTGGATGCCAAATACAATCGCGACCGCCGCCACAGCCAACACGATCATGGTTTTCCAGTGCGCAAACGCTGCACGCAAGTCAAAGTGATAGATGATCTCGATGAACAGGTGGCCGAGCACTGTGCCGGCCAGCAGGCCGAACCAGATCCAGAACTCGCCGCCAATGCCCAAAAAGACCGAGCCAAACAGCAGGGCAATCACCAGCACCATATACCACTTAAGCGGGGGCTTGAATCCCTCGAAAGCGATCGCCACCCCGGCCCGCTCGCTTTTGCGGATGCGGAACAGCACCAGCGCCAGCGCGGTCAGCGCCAGCCACAGTACGGCCAGCACCAGCATCTGCGGCACAATGGGGTAGTTAAACGAAGTGTAATTGCCGGAAAAGCCCGACGTCCCAGTGAAGAAATACAGGATCACCGGCGAACCGTTTTCGAGCAGCCAGTTCAGCACAAAGCTGTCCGACCAGGTGTCGAAGTATTGGATGCACAGCACCTCCAAGACCAGCGACAAAACCGGCAGCGAAAACAAAATCCAGGCGTCCAGCGCAGCCGCCAAAATGGTGTTGCCCGTCAGGATGGTGGCCAGCACCGAAATGGTATACAGCAGCAAAAAGAATACCAAATTGACCAGCAGGGTCTTGCAGACCATACCTGCACTGAGCAGGCCGCCCACGCCCAGCGCGCCCGCCATCACCAGGCTCAGCGCGTACATCACCAGGTAGGCCGGCACAACGGTGAGGATGCCGGTCAGGTAGTTGTTGACAAACAGCGCGGTGCGGCTAGCCGGCAGCGCATGGTAAAAATCCACCCGCCGGCGGCTGTGCAGATAGCTGAACAGCGCCACGCCGCACAGCACCGCCATGATGCACATGCCCAGCTTGACCGCCGGGTTGACGTAGCTCAGCAGCGAATAGGCGTTGTTTTGCGCCGTTTCCAACAGATCCTGCCGCACGGCAAAGCCGCCGCCGTCGCTAAGTCCCTGCACCACAATGGCCAGGGGCAGTGGCAGGCAGAAGAAAAAGCCGATAAACGACAAAATGATCGCCCAAAGGTTGCGTTTGATCGTCTCGCGCAGCAATCGTCCGTTAAAGAAGGAGCGATTTGATGTCATATCCGACCACCTCCGTTTCACTGATGAAGATTTCCTCGAGCGTCAGGGGCAGCAGCTCAAAGAACACCGGCGCAGCCGCTTGGACCTGCCCTTGCACATCGGCGCGGTCACCGCGCACGGTGTAGGTGTAGAGCGACCCACGGCGGTCCTTGTGCAACACCTGCATGCCGTCAAACAGGTTTTGCGGCGGTTCGCCGTCCCAAATGACCTGCAATTTGTGGATGCCCAGCTTCATATCGTCCAGGTCGCGGGAAAACAGGATGCCGCCCCGGTGCAGCAGGCCGATATGGTCGCAGATGTCCTCGAGTTCGCGCAGGTTGTGGCTGGCGATGACCGGCGTCATGCCGCGCTCGGCCACATCCTCAGCGAACAGGCTCTTGACCGCCTGGCGGACCACCGGGTCCAGCCCGTCGAAGGTCTCATCGCAAAACAGGTAATCGGCCCCAGCGCACACGCCCAAAATCACCGACACCTGCTTTTTCATGCCCTTGGAAAAGGTGCGGATCTTGCGCCGTTCATCCAGATCAAAAGCCTTCATCAGCCGCTTATAGCGGTCCACATCAAACTTTGGGTAAAGCGTGCAGTAATACTGCCGCATTTCAGCCGGCGTGACGCCGGAAAAGAAAAACTGCTCATCCGAAATATAAAAGCAGCGCTGCTTGAGCTCCAAATTTTCAAAGATATCTTGCTCATCGATGGTGGTCCGTCCGATATCCGGCTTCAAGATGCCGGCGAGCATCCGCAGAAAGGTGGACTTGCCCGCGCCGTTGGAGCCGATGAGCCCAAACACCGAGCCGTCCTGTATCTCTGCATTCACATGATCCACCGCGATCAGCTTGTCAAACCGCTTGGTCGCGTCGGTTGCACAAATCATTTGCGTTCCTCCTCCCCTTTGAGCCATCCGGCCAGCATGGCGTCGTCTGCACCCAGCTCACGCGCCGCCTTGACCAAGGCTGTGACCTGTTGGGCAATGTCCTCCAGCCGCCGTTTTCGCAGCTCGCCGCAGTTGCTTGCGACAAAGTTTCCTCGTCCTTTCACAGAATAGACCACCCCTCGGTTTTCCAGCTCGGCATATGCCCGCTGGATTGTGTTTGGATTGATGGACAGCTCCATTGCCAGCTGCCGCACGCTCGGCAATTGTTCGTCGGGCTGCAACACACCATGCATGGCCATCTCTTCGACCCCATCCGCCACCTGCTCATAGATGGGCCGTGCGTCCCGGAAATCTATGCGGAGCATTGCGCGCCTCCTTTCTCCATGTGTATTATCTGTACTAGCTTAACTAGTACACTTAGGATATACCATCCTCCCATGTTTGTCAAGGCCTATTTTTCAAAGGCTGCGGCGCCCGCTATTTTTGCGCCGCCGGTAGCTGCCAATCGATCGGAGTTTGGCCGTTTGCCTGCAAAAAGGCATTACACTTGGAAAAGTGGCGGCAGCCAAAAAAGCCGCTGGACGCCGACAACGGCGAGGGATGGACGGCTTCTAGGATCAAATGGTGCGGGTTGGTGATGAACTGCTTTTTGGAGCGCGCATAGCTACCCCACAGCAAAAAGACCACCGGGCTCTGCTTCTGGTTGACCAGACGAATGATGTGGTCGGTAAACGGAATCCAGCCGATGTTGCGGTGGCTGCCCGCCTGGCCGCGCCGGACAGTCAGCGTGCTGTTGAGCAGCAGCACACCCTGCTCGGCCCATTTGACCAAACAGCCGCTGCGCGGGGGCGCACAGCCCAGGTCGTTCTCCAATTCGTAAAAGATATTTTTAAGCGAAGGAGGCGGCTCCACCCCTTCGCGCACCGAAAAGCACAGGCCATGCGCCTGTCCCGGGCCGTGATAGGGATCCTGGCCGAGCAGCACCGCTTTAACGCTGTGATAGGGCGTATAGCGTAGCGCGTTGAAAATATCCTCCATAGGTGGATAGATGGTCTGTTCGGCGTATTCCTTTTTGAGCCAGTAGCGGATGCGCTTGTAGGCATCGCTCTGAAAGGCGTCTGCAAGGAGTTCGTCCCAGTCGTTTCCAATGTGTACCATAGTAGCCTCCAAAATGTTTGTCTGCCCCTAGCATAGCACGGTCACAGCCAAAAAACAAGCGCGCCGCAGCTGCTCGGGCTACGGCGCACCACCAAACGCGGTTCTTTTCTTTAGGGCTGCAAGCTGCCGCTTCCGCCCATCTGCCGGGTCATCTCCTCAATCCGGTCGAGCGGGAAGGGCGGCAGGCACAGCGGCTTCATGGCAATCGACATCAGCTTCATCGGGTTGTCATCGGCCGCCACGCGGTTGGAGTGCAGCGCGCCACACCGGCGGCAGCGGTGGATGACCGCCCATTCCTGCTTGCCTCGCACCCATACGGCGACCGGCTCCATCACACCGCCGCAGTCGGCCGCGCGGTCTCCGGGCTCATCGTCCAGATGCAGGCTGGACAGGCAGTTTGGGCAGTGGTTGCGGTGCATGCTCCCCGCGCCCGCGGAAACCACCGGCCAGCCGCACACTTTGCAGGTAAAGCTGTCGGCGCAGGCGTGGGTTTTGTAATAGCCTTTTTCCAGGCGTTTACGTTTGTTTTCTCGTGTCATAGCAATCGATTCCTCATCCTTCATTTTTATTGCATTGCGTGGCCCTTTGGGGCCCTTGTAAAAAATCAGGACAATGAAAAGCGGGCCGCCCGGAAAAATGGACGGCCCGCAGCCTTATTTTGCAGAAAAGAGTGCCGCCTTGCCGCGCACGAATGCCCGGCAGGGCGCCATGTCCACCCGCCGCACAAATTTTGCGGCCGCATGGCTGTCGATCTCTTCCATCCGCAAAACTGGGTACAGCAAAGCCGCCCTCATCTTCCGGATGAGGACCCTTCTCCTGCCCTGCTTTAGCGGATTTCCGACATCAACTTCCCTCCCTTGTATTTCTGCCTATCAATATAGCACATTCCGCGCCCATTGGCAAGCTTTTTTGGTCCTGGCGAATTTTTATGCATTTTGCATCAAACAAAATTCGCCTAGATCATTGTAAATGCGCGCAAAATTCATTACAATATTTGATGAGTATGGATTGTTTTCGTATAGGGGGAAAGCATATGAAACAAATTGGTTTTGATAACGACAAATATCTCGCCATGCAGTCGGCCCATATTAAAGAGCGCATTGCCCAATTCGGCGGCAAGCTCTACCTGGAGTTTGGCGGCAAACTGTTCGATGACTTTCACGCTGCCCGCGTGCTGCCGGGGTTTGCGCCGGACAGTAAGGTGCGCATGCTCGCACAAATGAAGGATGACGCTGAGATCGTCATCGCCATCTCGGCGAGCGACATCGAAAAAAACAAGGTGCGCGCCGACATTGGCATCACCTATGACATGGACGTACTGCGCCTGATTGATGCTTTCCGCGGGATCGGGCTGTATGTGGGCAGCGTGGCCATCACCCAATATGCCGGGCAGGCGGCAGCCGATGCCTTTAAAAAACGGCTGATTGCTCTGGGCGTGCCGGTCTACACCCACTATCCCATCGCCGGATATCCAAGCAATGTGTCGCTGATCGTGTCCGACGAGGGCTATGGACGCAACGAATACATCGAAACCACCCGGCCGCTTGTGGTGGTCACTGCGCCTGGTCCGGGCTCAGGCAAAATGGCCACCTGCCTTTCCCAACTTTACCATGAATATAAGCGGGGTATTTCAGCTGGATATGCCAAGTTTGAGACCTTCCCGGTGTGGAATTTGCCCTTAAAGCACCCGGTTAACCTGGCCTACGAGGCTGCCACCGCCGACCTCAACGATGTGAATATGATCGACCCCTTCCACTTGGAAACCTACGGCGTGACTACGGTCAACTACAACCGCGACGTCGAAATCTTCCCGGTGGTCAACGCCATTTTTGAAAAGATCGCCGGGCAAAGCCCTTATCATTCGCCCACCGACATGGGGGTGAACATGGCAGGCAAGTGCATCATCGACGACGAGGTCTGCCGCGCTGCCTCCTGCCAGGAGATCATCCGCCGCTACTACCAGGCCCGGTGTGATGTGCGCATGGGCCGGGCCGACGAAAGCACGGCTCAAAAGATCGAGTTGCTCATGAACCAGGCCAAAATCTCCGCTGACGATCGCCCGGTCATCGCGGCCGCCGAAAAAAAAGCCGCGGAAACCGGCGACCCGGCTGCTGCCATCGAGCTGCCCGACGGCGCCATGGTCACCGGCCGCACTTCGTCGCTGCTCGGCGCCTCTTCCGCCGCGCTGCTCAATGCGCTCAAATATTTGGCCGGCCTGCCTGACGAACTGCATCTGCTGCCGCCGCTCATCATCGAACCCATCCAGCGTCTGAAAACCCAGGGCTTGGGCAACCACAACCCTCGCCTGCACACCGATGAGGTGCTGATTGCCCTGTCCATCTCGGCGGCCACCAACCCGGCAGCCGATCTGGCCATTCAGCAACTGAGCGCACTCAAGGGCTCACAGGTACATTCTTCGGTCATCCTCGCCCAAGTGGATGACGGCGTGTTCCGCAAACTGGGTATGAACTTAACCTGTTCCCCTGTTCACCAGACCAAAAAGCTGTACCACAAATGACGCCTGTACACGGGCTGCTCTTGCGCCAGGGGCGGCCCGTTGTTTTCTCCCATTTTTAATCGGAAGGAGTTTGCTATGGAACTTTATGACCGCTGCCTCCATCTGTGCCAGCACATCCAAACCTTGACTGGCGTCCATACAACCCTGCTAGATCTCCATGCAAAGGCTTTCTCCATTCCCCCCTTCCACGCCGACTGTGACCTGCACCCCACCCGGTGCAATGCATTCACTACCCATTTGTACGGCGCATATGAGGCCGAACGCTGGGATGGCAAATATATTTACTACTGCCCGCGGGGCCTGACCTTTATCGCAACCCCGCCGTTGTTAACGGTCGAGACAATGGAGTACTGCCTGATTACCGGCCCCATCCTCATGTCCAACGATGCCGACGAGCCCTTTGACGACCCTTTGGCTAATCCCGACCCATTGGAGCAGGTTCCCCGCCTGACAACAGCTCAAACCCGTTCGCTCAGTGAGCTGGTCGCCGCCGCCGTGTCCTCTCTGTCCTTTGAGATGCTGCCGCCCGATGTGGATTCGGGCAACCAGGCTAGTATCCTGCAAATGATGTACGACCTGTCCTCTGACGAGGGCAGCCCGCGCGACTATCCCATCGAGAGCGAACGCCAGCTGCAAGCCCATGTGCGCTCGGGCAACAAGCAAGCCGCCCAGGAGCTGCTCAACGAACTGTTGGTGCACCTCTACTGCGCGGCAGGCAACGATTTGCAGACCATCAAGGTCCGCATCCGCGAGTTGCTCGTGCTCATGAGCCGGGCTGCGATCGACGGCGGCGCCGATGTGGATGAGATTTTCAACCTGTGCTGCCGGTATGAGCAGCAGGTGGATTCCTTCGACTCCCCCGAGGTGCTCAACCGCTGGGTCGGCTCCATCTTACATAAATTCATCAGCTTTGTGTTCGACTTCAACGACATCAAGCACCAAAATGTCATCTTCAAAACGACCGCCTATATCAAGGAGCACCTAAACGAAAAGCTGTCGCTCGACCAGGTCGCTGAACAGGTCTATCTGTCCAAGTCCTATTTTTGCCGCATCATCAAGGATGAGCTGGGCTGCACCTTTACCGAGTATGTCAACCGCCTGCGCATCGAGCGCAGCAAAACCCTGCTGCGCACCACCGGCAGCTCGATTGCCGAAATCGCCTGCGCGGTCGGCATCGACGACCAGAGCTACTTTACCCGCATCTTCAAAAAGCAAACCGGCGTGGCTCCCGGCAAATACCGCGAAAAGCGGCCCAAAACCGCAAAAAAATGATGAAAATTGGCCCCCAGAGCAAGCTGCGTTTGCTTGCTTTGGGGGCTGTTTTTCCGCCTCGTCCAAAAATGAATGAATATTATTCATTTACATTTTACAGAAACGTGCTATACTGATGGAAGAAAGGAGACCTTTTTATGAAGACTATCAAGGAAAAATCTAAAACCGCATTCGACCAGCAGGCCGCTACCTACGACCAGGATGTGAAGGGCCAGCACGCCCGCTCTTTGTATCCCATTTTGTTGAATAAGCTGTCGCATATTCCCTTCCAGTCCGCCTTGGATTTGGGGTGTGGGACGGGCGAGTTACTCAAGCGCATTTTGCAGGCCGACAGCCGGAAAGCACTGTACGGCATCGATCTGTCGGAGGGTATGCTGGCTGTTGCAAAGTCCAAACTGCCCGAACAGGTCAAACTATTCTTAGGGGACAGCGAATTGCTCCCGTTCCCGGACGGCACATTCGACGTTGTGTACTGCAACGACTCATTCCATCACTATCCCGCGCCGCAAAATGTCCTGCGGGAAGTGCACCGGGTCTTAAAGTCGGGCGGCACCTTCCTGCTGGGCGATTGCTGGCATCCCTTTGTGGGGCGCGTCATCATGAACTGTTTTATGCGGTACAGCAAAGAAGGGGACGTGAAAATTTACTCCGAAGCAGAGATGGTTGCCCTGCTCTCGGCCTATTTCCACGATGTGTCGTGGGAGCAGGTCGGCAATACCGCGTGTGTTGCGATGGGCCAAAAATGATTGAGGTTCACTCATTGATTTTTCCGCGCGAACGTGCTATCCTAGGAAAAAAGGAGGCGTAAACCATGCGGATTACAAAGGACCCCGAACTGCGCAAGCAGGAAATTTTGGATACCGCCCTGCGCTTGTTCGGCGAACGCGGATACGAAAAAACCTCCATGGCAGATATCGCAAAGGCCATGGGCGTGGCGCAGGGGCTGTGCTACCGCTATTTCCCGTCCAAGGAGACACTGTTTGACAGCGCGCTGGAGCAATATGCCAACGTCCTGGCCAAGCAGTTTGCCGACGCCGGACAGGACACCCATCCATCGCTGCGGCAGGTCATCGAAAATCTGCCCGCTGCGGTGGAAGCACAGGACACCCCATACTATCCTGTTTTCCACGGCGCGGAAAACAAAAAATTTCACGACCAGCTGGCACTCAAAGTGTGCGAGAAGTTGGTACCGCTTGTCGAAACCTTGCTGCACCGCGCCCGGCAAACAGGCGAAATCCGGTTTGACGACATCTCCTCCGCGGCCAGGTTCTGCGTATATGGGCAGCTCGGCATCCTGCTGCAAGACGGCCTGACGCCGGCAGAGCGATCGGACAAGATCCGCGCATTTCTCCTCTTTGCGCTGCACCTTTGACGGCGGGATGCCGCCCAAACAAGGCCCGGCCATTGCAAAAATTAGCCCCCGGAAGAAGCGGGTTATGCTTCCTCCGGGGGCCGGTTTTCGCAATATGTCTCAAAGGAAAGGCAAGGTCAAAGTGGGGTTCGGTTAGGCCTGCTTGCTGTAAAACTCGTCGACCGCGTTAAAGAAGGCGTCGATGTTGTCCCAGCTGGACATGGGCGGGATATCGCAGCCCGAGGAGATGACAAAGTTCGGATGGCTGCAGCACTTGCCCATGACCTCCAGGGTCTTGGCGCGGATGGATTCGGGGGTACCGTTGCGGAACTCGCCGGCCGGGTCGATGTTGCCCATGCAGATGGTGTCCGCCGGAGCTTTTTCCAGGATCTCCTGCATGTCCACCGCATTGCCGAAGTGGTAGGCGTTGGCACCGCAAGAGAAGATGGAATCCAGGGTGATGTTGGCGGTATTGCCGCAGTTGTGGAAGACCACGCCAAAGTTCTCGTCGCGCACCGACTGCACAATGCGCTTGCAGTAGTCGCCCGAAAACTCCTGCGCCAGGGCCGGGGACAGCAGGCCTGCCAACGGTTCAGCGATGACCACGCCGTTTGCGCCGACCGCCTTATAGGCGTTGATATACTTGATGATAAACTGGGTGCACTTCTCCAGGACAACGTGCACCATGTCGGGCTCTTCATAGCAGTAGATGAGCGACTGGGTCACGTCCAACAGGCGGCCGGCCAGCGAAAACGGCCCGATGACGCCCGCCAAAACCGGCCGGTCCTCGATCATGCCCATGGCCTTTTCGATGGCGTCGATGTAAATCTGGGTGCGGCCTGCACCGATTTCGGGTACTTGCAGGGCTTCGGCCTGCTCCATGCGCTCGTCCTCTTCGACCTCGGTCGAGATGACCGGGCCGGTAACCGTCGGCACCTCGTCGTCAGATACACGGATGGGTGCGCCGAAACACTCGGCCTCGAGCGACAGATCCATCAGGCTGACGGTTGCACCCGCATCAACGCGGTCGGCTACCGCTTTCATGCCGCGCGCCTGCACGTCGCTATCCGAAATGAGTTCCTTTACCGTGATGCCGAGCAGCTGAATGGACGGGAAGGACAGTACCGGCACGGCTTTCTTGGTCTTTGCCGCCAACAATTCGCGGGTCCACTGATCCATGTTTCTCTTCATAAACGTATACCTCCGAAAAGTTTTTTCCGCTTATCGCTGTAATAAAGATACCACGGCTACCCACACAACTGCTAGGATTAAATTGCACAGATTTTGCATCGGATTGACTTTCCCGGTCCAACCCCGTCCGGCCGGACCGCCGCGGTGCGTGAGCACTTTCCTGGCCACGCAGTATCACCTGCAGTCCTCCAAGTCGTCGATCTGCGCGGGCTCGCTGCGGAACTTTTTTTCCGAATAATCGGCCACAATGCGGCTGCGCGGCGGGCAGGTGAGGAAGCGTCCGTCGTCCCACGGGCCGTTGACTAGGGCGTCCAAATAGCCCATTTCGCCCTCGACCTTGACAAACTCCCAGCCGAAATCATCGGCCGCTTGGCGGGCATAGGCCTCGTGCTCGGGTTTGTCGCCCAACGGGCAGGTGATGAACCCGCAGCTTTTGTAGTTGGTCATCCAGCTGTTGGTGCATTCCATCAAATAGTCGGCGTTTTCCTCGCCGTACTCCTCGGCATACTGGGCGCGCTGCAAGGCGTAGTTTTTCTTGGACGGCGTAAACGACTGCTCGATCCAGCCGGCGTTGTACCAATACGCCCCGTCCATCTTGGTGAACAGCTGGCGGTACCGCTCGGCCGAGCCCAAAAAGAGCGAGATACAGTCGTCGCACCGCGGCACCACGATGGGCAGTGACCGGCTACGCAGGCCGATCACGCCGTTGGAGCACAGGCCATAGGCCAGGACGATGGCGTCAAAGTGGGTACCCAGGGGCAGCAGCTCGTTTTCGTGTTCGATGGCATCGACCGTCTGCTGTAGCTGGGTGCGCAGCAGGTCGGGGGTATCGTGCAGGCCCTGCCGCAGCCACCACACCCGGATGATGTGGTGGCTCTTAGCCACCAAATGGGAGATCTCCCGGTTCATCACCATACAGCCGATCATTGCAATTCGCATAGCACAATCCTCCTCTATTTGCACAAATTATACGCCCCCGCCGCCCGGCCTGCAAGGCACAGCCCGGACTTTTGCACAATCGTGCAAAGGGAGGGCAATTTAATCATAAAGGGCCGCACGATATTCCTATACAAACTACTGGTACCGGCGTATAGTAGAGGGCAGAAAACCTGTGGCAAAAGGGGATGCATTTGTTTATGAAGCTCGCCATTGGCATTGACACCGGCGGCACCTGCACCGACGCGGTGCTCTACGATTTTGACCAGAACCGGGTGCTCGGCCAGAGCAAGGCACTGACCACCTATGACGACTTAACGCGCGGCATCCTGGCCGCTTTGGACGGCTTAGACCCAGTTTTGTGCCGCAAGGCTGGGCTGGCCGGTCTTTCGACCACCCTAGCGACCAACGCCTGCGTGGAGGGCAAATTCCGCCGCACCCGCCTGCTGCTCATGGGCATCGACCGGCGGGGCGTGGCCAAATACGGCGCCGCCTACGGCTTTACCGACCCGGACGACATCTGTTACCTGCCCTGCAAAACCACCATCACCGGCAAAATCGAGGCCGAGCCCGACTGGGAACTGCTGCGGCGCAACGCCAAAGAATGGTTCGCCGGGGTGGAAGCGTGCGCGGTGTGCGAAATCTACGGGATGCGCAACGGCGCGGTGTTGGAAAAAAAGGCGGCCGCCATCTTGCGCGAACAGACCGGCCTGCCCACCGTGTGCGCCAGTTTGCTGTTCGGCGGGCTGTCCAGTTTGGAGCGCGCGGCCAGCGCAGTGCTCAACGCCGGGCTGCTGCCCGTCACCCAGGACTTTTTGGACGCGGTCACCCGCGCCTTCCGCGCGCGCGGCATCCAGGCGGAAATCCTCATCGTGCGCTCGGACAGCACCCTGATGGGCCGGGCCTATTCGGCCGAGCACGCGGTGGAAACCCTGCTATCCGGCCCGGCGGCTTCGGCGCTGGGCGGCAGCGCGTTGACCGGTGAACCCAATGCCGTGGTCGTGGACATCGGCGGCACCACCACCGACGTGGCCTTGGTGCAGGACGGCGCCCCCCTCCTGTCCGACGACGGCATCCGCGTGGGCCAGTGGAAAACCCTCATCCGCGGGCTGTTTTCCACCTCCTTTGCCCTGGGCGGCGACAGCGCCATCCGCTGGGACTGGACGGGCGCACTGTCGCTGGGCCCCGACCGGGTGATCCCGCTGTGCGTGCTGGCCAGCCAGCACCCGGCCGTGGTGGACACCCTGCGCCGCCAGGTGACCGAGGTACCGGTCCACACCTTACCGCTGCACGAATTTTTGACCCTGGCGCGGGCCGATTGGGCCGAACTGCCGCTCGAACTGTCCGACCAGGAGCAAACACTGTGCCGGGCGCTGCAAGACGGCCCGCTGAGCCTGACCCAAGCAG
Source organism: uncultured Butyricicoccus sp. (assembly GCA_904420185.1). Taxonomy (GTDB): domain Bacteria; phylum Bacillota; class Clostridia; order Oscillospirales; family Butyricicoccaceae; genus Butyricicoccus_B. Next base: position 24,007 of record CAJFUJ010000043.1, read on the forward strand.
CCGCACGGCTGGGCGTGGACAAGTACCAACTGCGCACCGAAACCCTGGAGAAATCTGGCGTACTCCTGCGCGCCGGGCTGACCCCCACCGACATCATGCATGTGCGCGGCGATTATGTCCGCTACGACCGCAACGCTTCCATTTTGGCCGCCCGGTTCGCGGCCGCGTCGCTGCACATGGAACTCGAAACCCTGTGCGGCCAGGTTTATGCGCAGGTGTCCCACAAGGTATTTGACGCGGTCAGCCAAATGCTGCTCGAACACGCTTCCCCCTATTACCGCAAGCACGGCCTGGACGCGGGGATACGCGAACTGCTGCGCCTGCAATGGGAAAACCGCGCCGCCGGCGGCACCAACCTGCTCCAATATATGTTCCATGTGCCGGCCAAGCTGGTCGGCATCGGCGGTCCGGTACATCTTTTCCTGCCGGCCGCCGCCGCAGCCTTGGGCGCCGAATGCATCATCCCCGAAGGCGCAGCCACCGCCAACGCGCTGGGCGCGGTCACCGGCCAGACCACCTGTACGGCTTCGGCTGAGATCCGGCCACACGGTCTTTCGCCCGAGGATGAAAATGCCGGCGATTACGAAGTTCTGTGCGCCGGGCAGGAGGTGCGTTACTTCCTGCGCGAAAAGGACGCCATCGATTGGGCAACCCGGATGCTCACCGAGCTGACCGGTGCGCGGGTGCGCGAACAGGGCGCAACCGGCGCGCTGTCGGTACAAACCGACGTGCGCGAACTGGCGGGCGCGGGCTGCAAATTGGGCGTGCATGTCGAGGTCACAACCCGCACCAGTATGCGCGACACATTCAAGGAGGTATCCTAATGTATACGGTTACAATACAAACCGGCGGCCAAACCCTGTCGCTCCCGGCCGCTCCCGGCGCCCTTTTGAGCGACTTGCTGCGGCAGGCCATCCCCTCCTTTGCCCTGCCTTGTGGCGGCAACCATACCTGCGGCAAGTGCCTGGTGCGGCTGAGCGGCGCGGTCCCGGCGCCGTCGGCCAGCGATTTGCGCCTGCTCACCGCGTCCGCACTGGCGGACGGCATACGCCTGGCCTGCTCGTGCAAGGTCGAGGGCGATTTGACGGTCACGCTGCACGCGGCGGGCGCCGCCAAAATTGTGGCCTGGAACAAGACCATTCCCTTTGCACGCACCGAAACCGGCTACGGCCTGGCTGTGGACATCGGCACCACCACGGTGGCGATGCAGCTGTTCGACCGGGCCAGCGGCCAGGTGCTGGCCGAACAGCTAGCCGAAAATGCCCAGCGCGGCTATGGGGCGGACGTCATCTCGCGCATCGAGGCGTGCAAAACCGCCGGGCTGGACGTGCTATCCGCCCGCATCCGCGACCAGTTGGAGGACATGGCCGCCGCCTGCCTGCAAGATGCCGGCATCGACCACATCGATGAAGCGGTGGTCACCGGCAACAGCACTATGCTGCACCTGTATGAGGGCCTGGATCCGGCGTCACTGGCTGTGGTCCCCTTTGCGGTGCAGTCCTACTTTGGCTGCACCAGCCGCCATACCCTGGCGGGCGCACCGGTCTATCTGCCGCGCTGTGTGGGCGCCTATGTCGGGGCAGACATCGTGTGTGCCATTCTAGCCGCCGGCATGGACACAGGCGGCGTGCAGCTGCTGACCGATATTGGCACCAACGGCGAAATCGCGCTCATGCGGGACGGGCGGCTGACCTGCTGTTCGACCGCCGCCGGTCCGGCCTTTGAAGGCGCGGGTTTAAGCTGCGGCATGCCCGCAACGGCGGGCGCCATCCGGGCGGTCGGCCGCCAGGACGGCCGGGTCGTCTATGAAACCGTGCAGGGCGCCGCACCCTGCGGCATCTGCGGCTCGGGCATCCTGGACGCGCTGGCCGTCATGCTGGACACCGAAGCCATCGATGACGCCGGCTATATGGATGAGGATTACACCATCGGTGACAGCGGCGTGACCGTCACCCAGCGGGATGTGCGGCAGATCCAGCTGGCCAAATCGGCCATCTGCGCGGGTATCCTCACCCTGCTCGAGGAAGCCGGGCTCGAAGCTGATGCGGTGGACCGGTTCATCATCGCAGGTGGGTTCGGCAGCTCGATGAACGTGGATTCGGCCTGCACCATCGGCCTGTTCCCCCAGGCACTGGGCGTCAAAACCGACTTCATCGGCAACGGCGCATTGGGCGGCGCGGCCATGCTGCTGATGAACCGCTCGCTGCGCGGACAAAGCGAACAGCTCGCCCAAGCGGCGGCGGAGATTTCGCTTTCAGCCAGCCCGGCCTTTATGGACGCCTATGTGGACTGCATGTCCTTTATGACATTTTAAGAAGAGGAGCCGGAAGGCGCGCTGTTGCAGCGCGCCTTTTTGGGATTTGTGCGCAACGGAAAAGGACTGCCGCAACAGGCAGTCCTTTTCCGTTGTATGTGCAAATGAAATCAAGCTGTGCAAATCTCCAGCGCTACGTCGGCTGCGGTGGCTGCGTCCGGGGTGTAGCGGTCGGCGCCAATCTGATCGCAGAACGCCTGGGTAATCGGTGCACCGCCGATCATAATCTTGACGTTGTCCTTGAGCTCGGAAGCCTGTACAGCCTCGACTATGTCGCGCATTTCGCCCATGGTAGTAGTCAGCAGCGCCGAGCAAGCGATGATCTTGGCGTCGTTCTCACGGGCAGCTTCCATGAACTTCTCAACCGGCACGTCTACGCCCAGGTCGATGACCTTCAAGCCCTTGCCTTCCATCATCATACGGACCAGGTTCTTGCCGATGTCGTGCAGGTCACCCTTGACAGTGCCGATGACCACGGTGCCCTTTTCCTCTACGCCGTCGGCAACCAGGTGGGGACGGAGCAGCTCAATGCCCTTGGTCATCGCGCGCGCGGCGATGAGAACCTCGGGAACAAATACTTCGTTGTTCTTGAACTTCTGGCCGATCACGTTCATGCCGTCCAGAAGGCCCTGCTCCAAAATATCAGAAGCCGGAATGCCCTCATCGAGCGCCTGCTGTACGCAAGCTTTTACCTTCGGTGCGCGTCCCTGTTGCAGCCAAGAGCTGATGTCGTTCAAAACACTCATGCCAATACTCTCCTCTTTCATTTGTACTTTGCGCGGCTATCCTTTGCATCGCGCTCTCACTTTCTTGTCTATATATTAGCACGTTGGTTTTTCATTTTCTTGAACGCATTTGCACTTTTTTTGCATTATCTTTCCCTCTGGCCTAGGCAGGCCCTTTGCGTCAAATGGGGTAGGTGCGAAACTGGGTAGGGGAAACACCTACCCGGCTGGTAAAGGCGCTGGTGAAGGTGCTGACATTTTGGTAGCCGACATTTTGGGCAATGATTTTCACCGGCAAGTCGGTGGTTTTGAGCAGGTGCTTGGCGTGGTTGAGCCGGGTCAAAATGATGTATTCATGCGGAGGATAACCGCAGTCCTTTTTGAACTGCCGTGAAAAGTGGTACTGGCTCATGTTAACATGCCGCGCAAGATCGTCCAGGGTGAGGGGCTGCATATATTGGGTTTCAATCAAGCGGCGGGCCTGGCGGACAGCGGTATGTTCACCGGCATCTGTGGGATCGTCTGGACGGCTGCTGTCCAAAAGGGCGGTCAAAATCCCGTAGAGCTTGCCGGATAGGCGGGTCTCGCCGGGCAGCTGCCCGTTCCGGCAGGCAAAGATCAGCTCGTAGATGCGCTTTTTAAGCTCCTCGGCGCGGGGTGTATCAAACACAAACCCGCCTTGTTGCCGCACCACTTGGTCGTAAATGGCCGCCGTGTTGGAACCGTCTATATGTACCCAGACAAATTCGGCATTTCCGATGGTGTGGTATTCGTGCGGCACATGGCAATTTAAAAATCCAATCTGCCCGGCGCCTGCGACCATCGTCTTGTTCCCGCTGCGCACCGATAGCCGCCCGGCACAGATGTAGAACACCAAATATTTGTGATAATTGTCCCGCTCGATGCAGTAATCATAGTCGGTATAGTAGTACCCGCAGACCTCCATATAAAACAGCAGTCTGCGCGCATACTCGCTCGGCGTGTAAAAATACAGATCCGAGCCCGAACAGGTTCCTTTTTCATGTGCCAGCATACCGTCCCCTCCCTTTTGTTTTTCATTTTAAGTATACCGTCTGCATCTCTGATCCGTCAATCATCCGTTTCCAAGCAAACAGCAAGAAATCCAATGCGAACAGCAAATTCCCGTATTTCTTCCCATCGCAGTTTCTCGTATAATTACCTCAGCAACAGACCAGAAAGTGCAAAAAACCAGGCGTGTTTTGAACTTTTTTCACAGGCATCATCACGCCCAGAACACCGATTGGAGGAAGCAAATGATGACATCCAGAGAACGTGTGCTAGCAGCAATCAACCACCAGCAACCCGACCGTATCCCCATCGACTTTGGTGCGACCGGACAAACCGGCATCAGCGTATGCGCCCTCAAGCGCCTGCGCGATTATCTGGGCCTGCCCCAAAAAGATTTAGACGTATTTGAGATCGTTCAAATGCTGGGTGTCGTAGATGAGGATCTGCGGCAGGTCATGAAATCAGACGTAATCGGCATGAACCACCCTGAGGACAGCTTGGGTGTGTATGACAACGGCGCAAAAAAGACCTTCACGATGCCTGACGGCACCCAGTGCCTAGTCAACGCCGGCAACGAATGGGACGTCCTGCCCGACGGCAACATCGAAATGTACCCCCAGGGCGACCGCACCGTGCCGCCATCCATCCATATGCCGGCAGGCGGCTACTTCTTCGACATCATCGACCGTGCACCCGAGGTGGACGAGGACAATTTAACCCCGCGTGAGGACTTCAAGGACTTCTTCTCCATCATGTCGGACGAGACCGCGCGCTACTACGAAAAAGAATCCAAGCGGCTGTTCACCGAAACCGACTACTGCGTCATCGGCAACCTAGCAGGTGCGGGCTTTGGCGACCTGGGCAACATTCCCGGTCCCTTTGAAAAGCACCCCAAGGGCATCCGCAAATTTGACGAATGGGTCATGGCCCAGGCGCTATACCCGGAATACGTCATGGAAGTATTCGAGATGCAGACCGAGTTCATGCTTAAGAACCTGGAAATCTACAAGCAGGCCTGCGGCGACAACATCCAAATCTGCTGGATCTCAGGTACCGACTTCGGCACCCAGAACGCGCCCTTTATGTCCAATGAGATGTTCCGCGAACTGTATAAACCCTATTACACCCGAGTATGCAACTGGATCCACAAAAACACCAGTTGGAAAACCTATATGCACACCTGCGGCGCGATCGAGCCGCTGCTGAACGACTTCATCGAGATGGGGCTGGATATCGTCAACCCGGTGCAGCTGTCCGCCGCAGGCATGGACGCCCAGCAGCTCAAGGACAAGTACGGCGACAAGCTGGTGTTCTGGGGTGGCGGCGTGGACACCCAGGCCACCCTGCCCCAAGGCACGCCCGAGGAGGTCGCCGCGCAGGTGACCGAGCGCCTGCCCATCCTGTCTGCGGGCGGCGGCTATGTCTTTAACACCATCCACAACATTGTCGGCGACACCCGTGCCGAAAACATCTGGGCCGCCTTCAAGGCCGTGCACGACTACAACGCCAAACACTTCAGCTAATATTGACCCATTTCTAATTTCTCTTTCCTTTTTGCCGCGCCGTGCCTTGCGGCGCGGCCTTTTGCGCAAATCACCCCTTTGACCGTACGCGCCGTGCCGCGCTATCAACCTGAGAAAATGAGAGAATACTTAAAGAGAGTGAGGAAATGATTGTGAAACAACCTGCAACCTTGGAGAAAACCGGACGCATTGGCTTGATCACCCGCGTGGCCTATGGCAGTGGCGACGTGGCCTGTAACATTGTCTACGGCATGATCAGCACCCTGCTGGTGCTGTTTTACACCGACTATGCCGGCGTGCCTGCCTATCTGGCCGGCCTGGTCATGCTGATTTCGCGCATTTTTGACGGGGTGTCCGACGTAGTCATGGGCTATGTGGTGTCCAAGACCAAGTCGCGCTATGGCCAATCGCGCCCATGGATTTTGCGCATGGCGCTCCCGTATGCGATGGGTGCGGTGCTGCTGTTCACCATCCCGCAGACCCAATCGACCGCCCTGCAATTCACCTATATGTTCATCACCTACAACTTTGTCACCACAGTGTGCTACACGGCCATCAACCTGCCCTACGGCTCGCTGTCGGTGATGATGACCCGCGACCAGCACGAGCGCGAGATGCTGTCCATCTTCCGCATGGCGATGAGCCCGGTCGGCCGCATCATCGCGGTGGGCTGCACTCCGCTGCTGGTCAGCCGCCTGGGCGACAACCAGATGGCCTGGGTGCTGGCCATGGCGATTTGGGGTGTGCTGGCTGTGGTGCTGCTGGTATTCTGCTTTGCTCGCTGCAAGGAGAACGTACACATTGAAGCGCGCGAGCAGCAGGATGACGTGCCGCTGCTGCGCCACCTCAAGCTGCTGGTCCAAAACCGTTACTTTTGGGCTGTGCTATTGCTGTGGGCGCTGCAAGGCACCCTGCAAACGGTGACCGGCACAGTGATGCCCTATTACTGCAAGTACATCTATCACAACGACTCCTGGATGTACTCCACCCTGTACACAACCGAAACCGTGACCATCATTGTGGCGGTTATGCTCTGCCCGTTTGTGCGCCGCTATCTGAGCAAAAGCCGCGCCATTCTGGCGGGCGCGGTTGTGGTCATCGCCAGTCAGCTCATCTTCCTTGCCAACCCAAACAGCTTTGAATGGTGCCTGTTCACCGTTATCTTGCGCGGCATCGGCCAAGCGCCGCTCAACGCCTTTATTTTCAGCATGATCGGCGACGTGGTCGAGTACGGCCAGTGGAAAAACCACATCCACCAGGAGAGCTACATCTTTTCCGGCGGCTCGGTCGGCGCGAAGATCGGGATGGGTGCTGCCCAGGCAGCCATCACCGGCATCATGAGCCTGTGCGGCTACATCTCATCCACCGGCGCCGATGTTGTCCAGCCACAGTCGGCGATTGATTCCATCTATTGCATCTACGTATTTGCCCCCATTGTTTTGATGGGTGTCGCCATGCTGGTGTGCGGCCTGTATCGCTTGGACAAGCAGTACCCCGCCATCATGCAGGAACTGGAAGCCCGTGAGGCACGCGGCGAACTCTAAACATCCCCAAAAAGCCCGGCACACCGAAGGCAACTGCTGCTCGGTGTGCCGGGCCTTTTTACCGTTTGTGCTGCCATAGTTTGCGCAGCTGGGTGCGCCGCCGGTGGATGCGCACCAACCGAAGAACAAAATAGCCGCCAGCCATTGCCAACGCCACACAGCCCCCGCCCACCAGTATCCAAGAAACCGGGATTTTGGCAGTTGCGGGTGACGGCTGGACGTCAGACGGGTCCTGGACCGCGGTCGTGGGCGCGGCCGCGGGTGGGATTTCCACTTGCAGCGGCGGCCCCACCCCGGTTTCAATGGACAGGCTGTCGCCGCTGGCCGCAAAGCGCAGGCTGTCCACGCCCTGGCCGTCCTGCAGCAGGACGGTCACCGGCTGCAAGGCACCATCATCCGGCTGCAAACCGGCTGCGCGCGCCTGCTGCGCTAGCGTGCCGGCGTCCAGCGTGTGCACGGTAAAGCCGTTGTAGCCGTAGTCGAATAGGGCGGCGGTGTCACGGTTTTTAGCATCCTTGTTGCCGGTCGAGCCCAGGGTCACCGCGATAAGGGTAATGCCTTGCCGCCGGGCCACTGTGACCAGGGTGTACCCGGCCTGGCTGGTGTAGCCGTTCTTGCCCGCGATGACGCTGGGGTCATAAAAGGCCGAATCGGGGTCCATCAGGCTTTGCTTGCTGGAAAAGGTCCTCGGCTGATCCTGTTTGTTGGTGGCAGGCATCGTATAGTGCTGGGTTCCTGCGATGGTCAAAAATACATCATGCTTTAAAAGTTCACAAGTGATGCGGGCCAAATCATAGGCTGTGGTATAGTGGTCGGGGTCATCTAGGCCGTGCGCGTTGACGAAGTGGGTGTTGCGGCAGCCCAGCTGGCGCGCCCGCTCGGTCATGTGGGCGGCAAAGGCGGCCTGGGTGCCGTCCACAGCCTCAGCGAGTACATTGGCAGCATCATTGGCCGAGGTAAGCAGCATTGCGTAGAGCATTTGCTCGACGGTGACCTGCTCGCCCTCGTTCAGGGCGATGTGGGTGGAGCCACGCTCGATGGTGTAGACCGCGTCGTGGCTGACTGTAACCATCTGGCTTTGGTCAATGCCGCTCTCCAGCACCAGCAGTGCGGTCATCAGTTTGGTTACCGAGGCCGGCGGAACCGGCACATCCATATTATGATCCAACAACACTTGGCCAGTCTCGGCACAATATAGCACCGCTTCTTTTCCAAACAGGACCGGGGGTGCGCTCTCCTGCGCGGCCAGCGCGGGATATAGACACAGGGCGAGCGCCAAGAGAAGGCCGAAAATTCGTTTCACGGGGATTTCCTCTTTTCTTACAAACTCATTGCTCTTCCATTTTGACCCAATTCATTGATATCATACCGCCTGCCAACGGAGAACGCAAGATGTTTTCAAAAAATTAACATTTCCTTCCCACTGTTTCGCTGCAAAGTGTTGAAGATTTTTTAAAAGAGGCAAAATCCTCTCCAAATTTTTTGTATTTTATGATATACTATCTGCAAAGACGCTGGTAATGGCTCCAGGCCCCACCCAAAGCGTCCCAGCTTTGGCGGCATGCAGGCTGTGGCCGCTTATTTCTGTCCTTATTTTACATGGAATCATACCATATCTGCGCAAAACCTGTTATAATAATAGAAATGTACGGGGGTCGCCCCGGCCGGGAAGGAGGGCGTTTCATTTGCGGTATGTGCTGTTTTATCTGCTTGCCGTCAATCTCATTGGTGCGGCATTGGTTGCGCTGGATAAATGGAAGGCCCGCCGGAACCGTTGGCGCGTGCCAGAAAAAACGCTATTTCTGTTCTGCTTTTTGGGCGGCTGTCCGGGCGTCTACGGCATGATGCGCCTTTGTAGGCACAAGACCCTGCATAAGCGGTTTATGTGGGGTATTCCCGCCATTTTTCTGTTGCAGCTCGTCTTGCTGGCAGCTGCGTTCTATCTAAAATTCCGCGAAGGGTTGTAACTTCATGACGCAATTTATCATTCGGCATTTTATCCCGGATGCAGACAATGTGCGCGACTCCCAGGTGCGCGAGCGCTATGGTGTGGTGTCCGGCATTGTGGGTATCCTGTGCAATGTATTTTTGTTTGCCGTCAAGCTGGCCATCGGGCTGATCAGCGGCTCGGTGTCCATTGCGGCCGACGCGGTCAACAATCTGTCCGACGGCCTGTCCTCGCTGATTTCGGTGGTCGGCTTTAAGCTGGCCGGCAAGGCGCCGGACAGCAAGCACCCGTTCGGCTACGGCCGCACCGAGTATTTGGCCGGCCTTGCGGTCGCGTTTGTCATCTGCATGGTGGGCGTGGAGTTCGCCAAGACCTCGATTGACCACATCCTACACCCGGCCGAGGTGTTCTTCTCTCCCATCCTGATGGTCATCTTGGCGCTTTCCATGCTGGTAAAGCTGTGGATGGGCGCGTTTAACCGCGATTTGGGCAACCGTATCGACTCCACCGTGTTGCGCGCCGCCATGCAGGATTCCATCAACGACGTGATCACCACATCGGTGGTCATCGTAGGCATGATCGCTTCGCAATTCACCACCATCCCGGTGGACGGCTACATCGGCTTGGTTGTCGCAGCCTTTATCCTGTGGTCGGGCATTGGCATTGCGCGCGATACCCTCAGTCCGCTCATCGGCCAAGCGGCCGACCCAGATATCGCCCAGAGCATCGAAAAGATTGTCCTGTCGTTTGACAGCATCATCGGCGTGCACGATCTGATCATCCACAACTACGGCGCCGGCAAATCGCTGGCCTCGCTACATGTCGAGGTTCCCGATTCGGCCAACTTTGTGGCCGTCCACGAGATCGTCGATGAGGCCGAAAAGGCGGTGTGGAAACAGACTGGCGTATTCCTGGTCATCCACATGGACCCCATTTCGGTCAACGACGAGCATGTCCGGCAGCTGCGGGACATGACCTATGCGGCCATCACCAAAATCGACACCCGCCTGTCCATGCACGACTTCCGCGTAGTGGACGGCGACCGGCAGATCAATCTGATCTTCGATGTGGTGGCCCCATTTGAATACCAGGGCGAAAAACAGGAACAACTCTTAAAAGATATTCGGCGAGCACTGCGTGCGCGCGACCGCCGCTTTAACGCGGTGATCACCCTGGATCACCAGATGTAAATCAAAGGGGAACGCCAAAAAGGAGGACACTATGCTACTCATCTATACCGCGCATATCATGGACCCCTACACCGGTCTGGACGGACTGCGCGATATTCTCATCGACGACAACGGCGTCATCGTCCAGGTGGAAAAGCACATCGATTGGGCTTCCGCCGGACCGGATGTCAAGTTGCTCGACGCCAAGAGCATGACCGTCACGCCGGGCTTTGTGGATACCCATGTCCACTTCCGCGACCCTGGCCAGACCGAAAAAGAGGATTTGCAAACCGGTATGCGCGCGGCGGCCGCGGGTGGCTATACCACAGTCGTGTGCATGGCCAACACCCATCCTGTGTGCGACAATCTGCAAACGCTGTCCTATATACAGGACACGGTCGCCAAGGACCCGCTTGTCAATGTGTTGCAGGCGTGTGCAGTGACCCAGGAGCTTGCCGGCCGGAAACTGACCGATTTTGCCGCGCTCAAGGCAGCTGGCGCGCCCAGCTTTACCGATGACGGCGCACCGCTGGGTGATGCGGCCCTGGTCATGCAGGCCATGGAGACCGCTGTGCAGAACGATGTGCTGCTTTCCTTCCACGAGGAGGCACCCGAATTTGTGCTTTCGCCGGGCGTCAACTTCGGTTCAGCGGCCGCACAAAAATTTGGGGTGCCGGGCGCCAAGCCCATCGCTGAAGAGGTCATGATTGCGCGCGATATTGCGTTGGCACTGCGCTCGGGCGCGCGGGTGGTCTTTCAGCACGTCTCTAGCGCGCTGTCGGTATCGCTCATCCGGGCGGGCAAGCAGCTGGGCGCCAAAATCTATGCCGAGGTGACCCCTCACCATCTGGCCCTCACCGAGGACGCTGTGTTGGAACATGGCGCGCTGGCGCGCATGAACCCGCCACTGCGCACCGAGGCCGACCGCCAAGCGTTGATCGCCGGGCTAAAGGATGGCGCCATCGATATGATCGCCACCGACCATGCCCCCCACACGGCCGCCGAAAAGAGCAAGCCGTTTGCTGACGCGCCTTCGGGCATCATTGGGCTGGAGACCGCGTTTTCGGTCTGCAACACCGTACTGGTCAAGGCCGGGCGTATGACACGTATGCAGCTGCTCGCCCGTATGAGCAAAAACCCGGCGGAGATCTACGGTTTGCGGAATAAATCCATCGAGCCCGGTCACAAGGCTGAACTGGCCATTCTGGATTGGGATGCGGACAAGGTCTACACCACCTATCAGTCCAAATCATCCAATACCCCCTTTACTGGCAAGCCGTTGCGCGGTATGGTACACAGTATCGTCATGGGTCAGCGCGAAATTCGCTTCCGCTAAACAAAGAAAGGAGTACGGTGCAAAAATAATGGAAGATACCACAAGAGAAACTCCCCAGGCGGCACAGCCGTCCACCCCTCCGGCCGCAGGCGCGCAACAGGCGCGCCGGGCAGCCCCACCGCCCCGCAAAAGAAAAAAGAGCAAACGCACCCGCGTTTTACAGCGCCGGCTGATCGTGTTAGCCATCGCGTTGGCCATTTTCCTTTTGATTTTTTCACTTGGTTCGCTTTGGGGCGGCAGCCGCGGCACCAAACTAACCCAGGAAAATGTGACCGCGCAGCTCACCGCTTCGCTCAGCGCCCTGTCTGCGACCTCCTACCACTATACCGATGTCGAGCGGTTTGAAGGCATGGAGGACTTTTACGGCTGGGATGCGTCCGATTATTCTTCGGGCTTTTCGCTGTCCTATTCGGGTGTCGTCACAGCCGCTGTAGACCCCGCGGATGTCACGGTGGAAATCAGCGGTAAGACCGTCACCGTCACCTTACCCGAAGCCACCGTCACGGCCAACGAAATCACCCAGACCAGCCTTGCGGTGTATAACAGCAACCAAGGCGGATTTGTCCCGATTGAAGTCACCGACTTTGACGGTTTTACGACCAACCAGCAGCCAGTTGCGTTGGCAAACGCCACTGCTGAAGGCTTGTTAGCTGATACCTCAGAAAAGGCACAAAATGCTGTACAGACCCTGCTGACCGCCATGGCTGGCAGTGCGGACAAATACGACATCACCGTGCGGTAAGGCGCACAAAAAACCGGCCCCCAGGCGGCTTACTTGCCCCTTGGACGGCCGGTTTTTCGATTCGACGCGAAAAACAAGGCCGGCCCGAGCTCCCCGCCTCGGACCGGCCTTTTGGTTGTCAACTCATTCGATATACATCGGCGTATGCCACGCCCAGCTCATAGCAGCGGTCGTGGTCACTCAGGTAGATGTCGATCTTGTTGCCCTTGATCGCACCGCCCGTGTCCTCTGCGATGAAATCGCCGAAGCCCTCAATATACACCTTACTGCCCAGCGGGATCACGCTCGGATCGACCGCAATGGTGCGGCCTTCCACGCACTGTGTGCCCGTGGCGGTATTTGCGCCATAACCGCCGCTGCACGACGAGCAAGCACAGTAGAAGGTCAGCTTAAAATTGCCCATCGCCTGGCCATTGGCCGTGATGGTTTCGGTCACACCATATGCAGACGAGCGGGTCACGGTACGGCCGTAGGTGGGTACATATTGCAGTGCTGCCAAACGGGCTTGCTCTGCTTCTTTTCTAGCAGCCTCTTCGGCCGCCTTTTTGGCTGCCTCCTCAGCGGCCTTGCGGGCCGCTTCTTCGGCTGCCAAGTCCTCCTTGACTTTGGTCATCTCCTCGGTTGTACCGATCGAACCGATTGCGGTTTTGGCCGCTGTGGCCAGCATTCCAGTCAGCATGGTCTGTCCGGCTGCCGGCAGCTCGCTAAGCGTCTGCACGCTATTGTCCGCCGCAAAGGCCGAGCCCATGCTAATGGAAGCACATAACACAGCCGCCGGGATACATTTGAGCAGGTTCTTTTTACGAAAATACATCACAATGAACTCCTAAACTTTGTGGATTTCACCCACTAGGGGGTGAGCACAAATCGCGTTACTGTTCTGTTTCTTATGTTACCGATTTGTTTTCGTATTGTTACCGTTCTGTAATCACATGATACGCATTGTTCCTAGGTTTGTCAAACGTTTTTTCAGATTTTTTTATTTTTTGAATCCTAATTGTAATTTTATATCTATTAATTACGATTAGGATTCAAAAATTCCGCCGATTCCCCGTTTTCCAAGGTACTCTCAATATACAGAATCCGTGCGGACGTTACAAAATGACATCTATTTTTTCATTTTATACGGAAGCCTTGCGCTTTCAAACCGGTTGCGCATAAAATCTGCTGCCCATCGGTAAACTAAAGAAAAATCTACTCTGTACAAATTAAAAAAAATATGGTATGATTTAATATATTGCGTTTAATTGGCGCAACCGTTTTGCTCCACTTGCCGGTTGCACATGCATTGCTTTGTACGGATGTTTTGGAAGGCCCGCCAAATGCCTCCCTGTAAATACTGGAAACCTGCTTTTCCGGAGAAAAACTGTGTTGTAAAAGGAAAGTGATATCTGTATTATGAAAGAAAAACTGAAGATTATTCCCTTGGGCGGTCTGGATGAGATCGGCAAAAACATGACCGTAATCGAGTACGGAAACGACATGGTTGTCGTCGATTGCGGTCTGGCTTTTCCGGATGACGATATGCTGGGCATTGACCTGGTCATCCCGGACACCACCTACCTCAAGCGCAACCAGAAAAAGCTGCGCGGCTATCTCATCACCCATGCGCACGAGGACCACATTGGCGCGCTCCCCTATGTACTGCGCGAGCTCAACGCCCCGGTCTATGGCACGCGGTTGACCTGCGGTATCATTGAAACCAAGCTGGCCGAACACCGTATGCCGTCAAAGGTGCGTCTCAACCGCATTCAGGCGGGCGATGTGATCCGACTGGGTGTTTTTTCGGTCGAATTCATCCACACCAACCACTCCATCGCCGATTCGGTCGCGTTGGCGATCCGCACCCCCTTGGGTACGGTGGTCCACACAGGCGACTTCAAGGTTGACCTCACCCCGGCTTCGGGTGAGATGATCGATCTTGCACGCTTCGGTGAGCTGGGCAAAGAGGGCGTACTCGCATTGATGAGCGATTCGACCAACGTTGAACGGCCGGGTTATACCCCCTCCGAGCAGACAGTCGGCGCCAGCCTGGAGAAGTTCTTCAAAAACTGCCGGGAACGCATCATCATCGCCACCTTTGCATCCAACGTGTCCCGCTTACAGCAGATTTTGGACATCGCCGCCAAATACGGCCGCAAGGTTGCTGTATGCGGCCGTAGTATGGAGAAGATCACTGGCGTTGCCGGCGAATTGGGCTACCTGTGCGACAAGGGTAAGGTGATGATCGACATCAGCGAAATGCGCCGCTACCCGCGCGATAAGCTGGTCATCGTCTCCACCGGCTCCCAAGGGGAAACCATGTCCGCCCTGTACCGTATGGCTTACAACAGCCATAAGCAAGTGGAGGTTGTACGGGGGGATCGTATTTTGATCGCTGCATCGGCCATTCCTGGCAATGAGAAATCAATCAACAACATGGTCAACGAGCTATACAAAAAGGGCGCCGAGGTGATCTATGACCGCAACGCAGCCCTGCACGTCTCAGGCCATGCCTGCCAGGAGGAACAAAAGCTCATGCTGGCGCTGTGCCGGCCCAAGTTCTTCATCCCAGTGCACGGTGAACACCGGATGCTGCGGCGTCACGCGCAGCTGGGTGAACAGATGGGTGTCCCCCGGAAGAACGTGATCATTGGTGAAAACGGCCGTCCCATCGAGATCGGGGAAAAATCGGCCCGGCTGGGCAATCCAGTGCCTTCCGGCCGGGTACTGGTGGATGGATTGGGCATTGGCGACGTCGGCTCGGCCGTACTACGCGACCGCAAGCACCTAGCCGAAGACGGTCTGCTCGTGGTCGTCATGACCATGGACGCCACTTCAGGTGTCGTGATCGCAGGGCCAGACATCGTCTCTCGTGGTTTTGTCTATGTCAAGGAAGCTGAAAGCTTGATGGAAGAGCTGCGCAATACCTGCCAAATTGCGCTGGACCGCTGTCTGGACGAAGGGGTGCGCGACTGGAATGGCATCAAACTGGCCGTCAAAGGCGCGTTGAGTGATTATCTCTTCAAAAAGACCAAACGCAGCCCCATGATTTTGCCGATCATTATGGAAATTTAAAAAATAAAAGGTTCTGAAATTTGAGATTTCAGAACCTTTTATTTTTTAAAACCGCACGTGAAAAATGGTCCCTTGCTCCCGGCCGCTCTCAGCCGATATACGGCCGCCATGGGTTTCTGCGATGCGTTGGGCAATGGATAGCCCCAGGCCGTAGCCGCCCGATTCGCTTGCACGCGCCTCATCCACCCGGTAAAAGCGGTCAAAAATATGTGGGAGATCTTTCTTTGGGATCGGGTCACCGGAGTTTGCAACCGAAAGCACAATCCGCCCCTCCTGCCGCAGCAGTGATACCCCAATCCATCCACCTTGTCCGGCATATTTGACCGCGTTGTCGAGCAGAATGGCCAGCAGCTGTCGAAGCTGGCTGTCCACGCCCTGCAAGTACAGATCTGGCTGGATATCGGTCCGCAGGCGCAGGCCGTGCTCGAATGCCACGGCTTCAAAAGAGAGCAGGCTGCTTAAGCACAAGTCACTGAAATTGATTCGCTCGGTTTCCACCGGCGCCGGACCGGCATCGCTCTGGGCTAGAAAAAGCAGATCCTCCAGTAGACCTTTCATTCGCTCAGCCTCCTCGCGGGAATTGTCCACCCATTGCCGCTGGGTACGGATCGGGTCATCCGGGTGGTCGAGCAACACGCCAAGGTTGGCCAAAATGACGGTCAAGGGGGTTTTCAGCTCGTGGCTGGCATCGGCGACAAACCTCCGTTGCTGCGCCCACACCTGTTCAACCGGCTGAAAGGCCTTGCGAAACAGCAACAAGCTGATGAGAAAGAAGGCAACGAGCAACAGGATTCCCATGCCGCACAAGATGAGAATCAGGTTGCGCATAGCCTCGGACTCATGGCTGGTGTCGGCAAAGGCAATTTTCCAGCCATCCGGGAGCTGTTTGCAGAGATACCGCAGCGACAACTCGGGCAAAAGCCCCTGGTCGTTTTGCTCTTCTGCGACCAGTTGGACGGCCTGTGCGACTACCGCATCGCTGACCGAAACCTCGTCGCGGCCGAAAATTTTGACGACCTGTCCCGTTCGATCAAGCAACGTCGTAAAGGTCGGCACTTGACGACTGATCTGCTGATTTTCCGCACCGATCTGGGTCTTGGGCCACTGGGCGCTGCTGCTATGTAGAATGGCTTGGCTAAGCGCCTGCTGGGTTTCGGCCTTGAGAACGTTGTTGTATGCAAGCGATACCGCGCTCAAAGCGGCGATGAGTACAAGAAATACAAGCACCATATTTACCAGCACGAATTTGTGCCACAGTTTGGATATCATACCTCGCCGCCCTCCAGCCGGTAACCGACCTTGCGCAGCGTGACGATATGTACACATGAATCTAGGTACAGCAGCTTTTTGCGCAAAAAAGAGATATATGCTTCCACATTGTTGGCCTCTGCGTTGGACTCATAGCCCCACACCTTGGTAATCAGCGTCTCTTTGGGGACAATGATGCGTGAATTGGCCATCAGCAAGTGCAATACGTCGAACTCCTTACGGTTGAGCCGCACAGTCCGGCCGCCGCGCCGCAAATCGTGGGTGCTCAGGTCCAGCTTGAGGTCGCCATATTCCATGGTCTCCAGCACCACTTCTCCTTGACGTCGAGACAGCGCACGCACGCGCGCCAACAATTCTTCGGTTGCAAAGGGCTTGGTCAGATAATCGTCGGCGCCACAGTCCAAGCCTTCAACCCGGTCGGCAACCGCGCTGCGCGCAGTCAACATAAGGATGGGGGTGGTGTTTTTCTCCCGGCGCAGTGTGCGCGCAACCTCCAAGCCGCTCATACCAGGCAACATGACGTCTAAAATCACCATATCATATTGTCCTGAGCGCGCATATTCCAAACCGTCTGCCCCGGTATAAACAGCTTCTGCTGCATACCGCTGCTCCTGCATAATTTTCACCAGTACCTCAGCCAAACGGCGCTCATCCTCGATAATCAATACATTCATTTCTATCACCTGCCCGTTTTATTATAGCATGAACTTTTATTTTTTCCGCCCCTGCCGGCGAATTTTTCAAAAATACGACGAAATGGTTGGGGACTTTCCGGGCTTGTATACGGGAACCATGCCGTTTTTGGCAACACGTCCGCAAAAACCCATCCGCCTGGTTTGACAAAATCCCGCGGCTGGCCGCCCTATAATGGAAAGCGGACAAAGGAGGGACAACATGCAGGTTGTTTATCTGGATGTACTCGCCGGGGTGAATCTGGCCATGGACTGCCTGCTGCTCAGCGGTACAGCGCGGCTGGCTGGGGTCTATCTCCCCAGGACGCGGCTGCTGCTCGGCGCCGGGGGTGGCGCGGCTTATGCTGTGTTCAGCTGCTTTTTCCCGGCCCTTTGCACCCTGCCGGCACAAGGCCTGGCCGGGCTGATTCTGGTGCGGTTGACCTTTGGCCCACGGCAGACAGCAGCACTCATCCGGCTGACGTTGCTGTTTTACTTATTATCCTGCGCATGTGCAGGTTGTGCACTCGCCCTTGGCCAAGTGCGCGGTATATCCTTTTTTGTGGGCAGTGGGTATTATGTCAACGTGCCCTTTCGCGTGGTGGCGTGCGCAGCGGCGCTCAGTTGGGCATTGGCCGGGCTGTTATTTCGCGGCCGTGCTGGAGATGGCGTGCAAGGACGGCAGACCGCCCGTGTCCGGCTTGTCTTTGGTGGGCAAGCTGCCGATTTTACCCTATTGGTTGACAGCGGCAATGAGCTGTCTGACCCCCTCAGCGGCAAACCGGCGCTTGTCCTTGACCGCAGGGCCGCCGCACGGCTGCTACCGGTTGAGGCCGTCGTCCCGCTAGCCGGGTTGCGCGAAAACAATGCACCCGCCATTTTGGCGGCGCTGCCCAATTTGTGCCGCACGCGGTTTCAGCTCCTTCCCTATCGGGCAGTGGGGCAGGAACACGGCTTATTGTTGGCTTTCCGCCCGGATTCTGCGCTGCGCGAGGGAAAACCTTGGCAGGGATTGGCGGCCATTTCGCCGGCACCTGTCGCGGATGGACGATATGAAGGCTTGATTGGACTTTGAAAGGAGAGGAACCCATGCTTTTCCAGTGGCTCAACAAATGGCTCATACGGTTCGGGCTCATCCGCTCGGGCGGCGTGTACTTCATCGGAGGCGGAGAGGTGCTGCCGCCGCCCATGCAGCCGGAAGAGGAAGCTCAGGCCTTACAGGCTCTAGCGGCAGGCGAAGATTGGGCGCGCAATAAACTGATTGAGCATAACCTACGGCTGGTGGTTTACATTGCACGCAAATTTGAAAACACCGGCGTAGGCGTGGAGGATTTGATTTCGATCGGTGCGATTGGTCTGATTAAGGCGGTGGGTACCTTTAAGCCGGACAAGAAAGTCAAGCTGGCGACCTACGCCTCCCGCTGTGTGGAAAACGAGATCCTCATGCACCTGCGCAAGATTGCCAACCAGCGCGCCGAGGTATCATTCGACGAACCGCTCTCTTCGGACGGTGACGGCGGCGAACTCCTTCTTTCTGATATCTTGGGTACCGAACCGGACAGCGTCATTCGACCCATTGAGGACGATGCCGACCGTGAGTTGCTACAGCGCGCGCTTTCACACCTGCCGCCGCGCGAAATGCATATCATCGCGCTGCGCTTCGGTCTCGGCGGCCGGGACAGCCTGACCCAAAAGGAGGTTGCCGACCAGCTCGGCATCTCACAATCGTACATCTCACGCTTGGAAAAACGCATCATTGCCCGCATGCGCAAGGATATTCTCAGCTGGGTCTGACCTGCACCGTTCTCGCATAGCCTTGGGTGCAACCTACATAAAACAAAATAAAATAAAATTTTTTCTTCGACAGAATCTGACACAATTCGCCACGCATCTGTGATACACTAAACACAGGTCACAGGTGCAGGCTCTGTGGCCAGACACCGCCAAATTACATATTAAAGCTCTTTTATCGAACAGACCACTTCATTTGAGAGCTTTGTCAAATGCAAAATGCCTGCAACAAAAAAGGGAATCGCGTGAATGTACGCGGTTCCCCTTTTGTTATTTCAAAGCATGAGTAATCCTATAAGCCGGGTTCTGTATTTGGCGATCATCTATCTGGGACATACGTCGCCGTATGCCTCAAGCCGTCAGTCGGAGCGGACGGGCCGCCCATAGCCCCGGTCGACGTTGCTGCGGATAGAGTTTACAGACCCCCCATGTTACCATGGGGCGTGGTGAGCTCTTACCTCGCCTTTCCATCCTTACCACATACTTTCCGCTGGGAGCGATATAGAAATGTGGCGGTATATTTCTGTTGCACTCGTCCTAGGGTCACCCCCGGCAGATGTTATCTGCTATCCTTGCCCTGTGCAGCCCGGACTTTCCTCATACCGGTCAAGCCGGTACGCGATCACCTGGATTACTCATGGACTTATTATAGCAAATTTCACCCTTGCCGTCAAATTATTCTTAACGGCGCTCGATTGTTCACCCATATTCAGACGCACTCCACCCCTGGTTTTCTGTTGGACGAGGCAGGTCTCTCCGCAGTCTCCACAGAAAATTTTTCTCAATTGTACTTGACACTCCCTCGTAAGATATGATAGACTAAAATATAATTGTTAAGGTATGTTCGATATGCCGTCTAATTTGGAGAAATGCCGCTTTGCTGTTTTGGTTCTCTAATTAGAATTCATCCGGGTGTAGCGCAGCTGGTAGCGCGCCTGCTTTGGGAGCAGGATGCCGCAGGTTCGAATCCTGTCACTCGGACCAAACAAAACGCCTTGTATCGTGAAGATACAGGGCGTTTTTTGCCTCTATATTCTAACAATTGCTGTCTAAAAGTTGCTTTTTTGAATTGCCGCAAACAGCAGTACCATTTAGAATACCATTTACAGGCTGGAAACGGTGTTTATAAAGGCTTCCATGCGTTCGGCGCTTTCCCGTTTCATGGTTTCGGAAACATGGGCGTAAACATCCAGTGTAAAAGCAGCGGTGTGGTGTCCAAGGTTTTGTTGGACGGTTTTTACATCGTCGCCTGATTGCAGCGCCGCCACTGCATAGCTATGCCAATACCCTATAATAAGGACAAGACGAGAAACCCCAGTAAAATCAAGGGCTTCCGGGCTTGTCCTTATTCTTTTTCCAATA
>CAJFUJ010000044.1 GCA_904420185.1 uncultured Butyricicoccus sp.
GCCGGTGGCCTTCATCTGGGTGCCCAGAGAGTTGTCCGCATAGACGAACTTGTCGAACGGCCAGCGCGGGAACTTGGCGACGATATAGTCGATGGTGGGCTCAAAGCAGGCCTTGGTCTTGCCGGTGACCGCGTTGGTGATCTCGTCCAAGCCGTAGCCGATGGCGATTTTGGCGGTCACTTTGGCGATGGGGTAGCCGGTCGCCTTGCTGGCCAGCGCCGACGAGCGGGACACGCGGGGGTTGACCTCGATGACCGCGTATTCGAATGAAGTCGGATGCAGGGCGAATTGCACGTTGCAGCCACCCTCGATGCCCAGCTCAGTGATGATCTTGAGCGCCGAGGTGCGCAGCATCTGGTATTCCTTGTCACACAGGGTCTGGCTGGGCGCGACGACCACCGAGTCACCGGTATGCACGCCGACCGGGTCCACGTTTTCCATGTTACAGATGGTGATGGCGTTGCCCTTGTGGTCGCGCATGACCTCGTATTCGATTTCCTTCCAGCCGGTGATGCACTTTTCCACCAGGATTTCGTCCACGCGCGAGTACATGATGCCGGTTGCGGCGATTTCGCGCAGCTCGTCCCAGGTGTAGGCAATGCCGCCGCCCGTGCCGCCCAGGGTATAGGCCGGGCGGATGATGACCGGCAGGCCGATCTCCTCGGTGAAGGCGACCGCGTCCTCGACCGAGTGCACCACCTTGGAAGCGATGCACGGCTCGCCGATTTTTTCCATGGTATCCTTGAACATCTGCCGGTCCTCGGCCTTGGCGATGGTGTCCGGCTTGGCACCCAGCAGCTTGACGCCCATTTCGTCCAAAAAGCCCGATTCACACAGCTCCATGGCCAGGTTCAGGCCGGTCTGGCCGCCCAGGTTGGGCAGCAGCGAGTCCGGGCGCTCTTTACGGATGATGGCCTTGACCGCGTCTACGGTCATGGGCTCGATGTAGACCTTGTCGGCCATGGCCTTGTCGGTCATAATGGTGGCAGGGTTGGAGTTGACGAGTACGACCTCCAGACCTTCCTCGCGCAGCGCGCGGCAAGCCTGGGTGCCGGCGTAGTCAAATTCAGCCGCCTGGCCGATGACGATGGGGCCGGAGCCGAGCACCATTACTTTTTTAATATCGTTTCTCAAAGGCATTTCGCCGCGCCTCCCTTAACTTGGTCGATGTTGCTCAGAAAACGGTCAAACAGGAACGAGGTGTCCATGGGGCCCGGGCAGACCTCGGGATGGAACTGCACGGTGAAAATCGGGCGGCCGATGTGCTCGATGCCCTCGACCGAGCCGTCGTTCAGGTTGACATAGCGCACACGCGCGATAGATGGGTCTACGCTCTCGCCCACAACCGCATAGCCGTGGTTCTGGCTGGTGATGTAGGTGCGGTCGGCGTCCAGGTCTTTGACCGGGTGGTTGACGCCGCGGTGGCCAAAGCGCATCTTGTGGGTTTTGGCGCCGATGGCCAGGGCCATGAGCTGGTGGCCCAAGCAGATGCCAAACATTGGGATGCCGCTTTGTACGAGCACCTTGAGGTTTTCAACGATTTGGGTGTTTTCGGCCGGGTCACCGGGGCCATTGGTCAGCATCACGCCGTCGTAGTGGCCGCCGAGCACGTCTGCGGGCGCAGTATCGCCTGGCAGGACGGTCACTTCGCAGCCGCGCGCTTGCAGTTCGCGTTCAATGTTGTATTTTACGCCGAAGTCTAGCAGCGCGATGCGGTATTTGGTTTCGCCCTCAGCCTTGCAGATGGTTTCCTGTGTGCTGGTGACCGCCTTGACCGCGTCCCGGACCGCATATGCCTGCATGGCTTGGAGTGTGGCGTCGTCCGGCTCATGGCCCTCGGTGTAGATGATGCCATTCATAACGCCCGACGAGCGCAAAATACGGGTTAGGCGGCGGGTGTCGATGCCCTGCAAGCCGACGACCTTTTGACTCTTGAGGTAGTGGTCAAGGGTGTGGCGGCAGCGCCAGTTGGAGGGATATTCACAGATTTCGCGCATGATAAAGCCGGAAACCCAGCTCTTGTGCGACTCGTAGTCCTCAAAGTTGATGCCATAATTGCCGATCAGGGGGTAGGTCATGGTGACGATCTGGCCGTAGTAGGAGGGATCGGTGAGTACCTCTTGGTAACCGGCCATACCGGTATTGAAAACAACCTCGCCGGTGCACTGCCCTTCGTAGCCGCAGGCCGTGCCTTCGAACAGGACGCCGTTTGCAAGGCGTAAGAACGCTTTTTTCATAATCGGACTCCTTTTGGATGATTCATAGATTCTCATTTACCGGATGGCGGCGACAATATCGTCCCGCATACGGATGGCCTCGGCGCGGGCAGCCTCCTGATAATCCAGGCCATCCTTGCCGGTTTTTTTCCAAGCGCACATGATCGCGCGCGAAGAGTTGACAATTGCACCTAGGCCGTCGTCGTTAAACGCGCCTGCAATATCCTGGGCGGTGGCGCCCTGCGCGCCGTAGCCCGGGACTAGGAAATAGGCATGGGGCAGCAGGCGGCGCACAATTTTCTGCTCCTGTGGATAGGTTGCGCCTACAACTGCACCCACTTGGTTGTAGCCGCACGCGGTATCCAGGCCTTGGCCCCATTCGGCAATTTTTTCAGCCACGCGTGCGTACAGGGGCTGGCCCTCCAGATCGCGGTTCTGGAACTCGCCCGAGGAGGGGTTGGAGGTCTTGACCAACACAAAGATGCTTTTTTGGTGGGCGCGGCACTCCTTTAAGAAAGGCTCTACGCCGTCGGTACCCAGATAGGGGTTGACCGTGACGGCGTCGCAGCCAAACACAGGCAGCGTCTCGCCCCACACCTGGGTGTACCCCAGATAGGCCTCGGCATAGGCCGACGCGGTGGCGCCAATATCGCCCCGCTTGATGTCTGCGATGACGTACATCCCCTTGGCCTGGGCATAGGAGATGGTGGAAGCCAGCGTTTGGATGCCGGCCGGGCCCAGTAGCTCGTAGTAGGCGGATTGCGGTTTGATGGCGGGGACAATGTCGTGTAGCGCGTCAATCAAATCATAGTTAAAGCGGCGCAGGGCCTGGGCCGCGCCTTCCAGCGAAATGCGGCCCTCGCGGCGGATATCCGCGCTCAAATAATCGGGGAGGTATTCCAAGCGGGCGTCCAGTCCGACAACCGTAGGGTTGCCTGTGGCGTTGATTTTTTCCACCAGCGTTTGAATTGACATAGTTTTTCTCCTTTGTATTTGCCGGACGGGCGGGGCCCGGCAAGGTTCATTATTCTAAGATTAGGACAGCGTCCAAGCCGTCAATTTCTTCTAAGCAGACCTGCACCCGTTCGGATTGGGCAGTGGGCAGGTTCTTGCCGACGTAATCAGGACGGATGGGCAGCTCCCGATGGCCGCGGTCGATCATCACGGCCAGCTGGATGCGTCCAGCGCGTCCCATTTGGGAGATTGCATCCATGGCTGCGCGCACTGTGCGGCCGGTGTAGAGCACATCATCAACCAAAATCACCGTGCTTTGCTCCAGACCGGGCAGGTCAGGAAAGGAGATCTCCGGACGGCTGTCGCGCGGCACGTCGTCGCGCAGGGACGAGATGTCCAGCGGCAAAACCGGGGGACGGAAGCCCTCGACCTCGCCGATTTTGTGAGCGATGCGTTCGGCCAGCGGCAGGCCGCGGGTGCGTACGCCCGCCAGCAGGATGTGTTTTGCACCGCGGTTCTTTTCGATGATTTGAAAGGCAATGCGGGTCAATGCCCGCCGCATGGCGCCAGCGTCCATAATTTCGGCCTTTTTTTTGCGCAAACGGCCTCACGCTCCTTTCAGGCATAAAAAAACTTCCCAAGCATGGCCGGGAAGCAGTGCAATACGCCCCCGCATACAACAATCAAAGCGGGGCGCGTTTATTTCATTTGCTTTCGACCTTGCAGACTCACGGGTCATGCTTAAAGGGAGAGCGTGCGCCGGGATCAAAAAAGTAGAGCCATTCATCGGGGGAATCCCGCGCACGAATGATTGAGATTATTATACCCGAAATATGCCCCCTGTGCCACCGACGAAACCGACAAAATATCCCGTGCCCCTTCTGCGTTTTTTTACTTATTTTATAATCTGCCCTCAGGCTTGGCAGGCATGAGGATGCGGATTTTGGGAAAACTGACGGGTGCCCTTTAAAAATGGAGAAAGTTTCACAAAAGCCCGGCATTTTACGGCTGCCCGCGTGAAATTTTTTGCGCGGCGCGGACACAATAAAAAACAGCGCAACCCCACATCCATTCAAAAAGGAGGCGGACTGGATATGCGAATCAGCCCGGTAGTCACAGGCATTGCGGCCGGTATGGCGGCAGGCGCCATTTTTTCGGCCATGGCAGCCGGCATGGCGGCCAATCCAAGTGCACGCAAGGCGGTAAAGCACTCGGCGCAAAATATGAGCCATGCCGCAAAAAAGGCGGCCCATGAAATCAGTCACAGCATGATGGGGTGACAAAGCCCACAACCCACCTGGAAGATGTGTCGCAGAGCCGAGCTTCTGCGGCGCATCTGTTTTTTTGTGAAAAATAAGAGGGCGCACGGCGGCACGCAAAAAGGGCGCCCAAAGGGCGCGGCCCGCCCATTTTGGCGCAAAGACCTGGCGCAAAACGCCTAGGGCAAAGCAAGGCAGAGCCCTATGTGTCTACCGCCGGTCTTGTTTTTCCAAGGACGGGCATGGTATACTATAAAAGCGATAGGAAGTCTTTTCGGGAGGGAATGCAAGATGGCTTTTGGTGCGTTTTACGAGGCGATGCGGCCGGTGCGCGAGGAGATTGAATGGTTGGAAAACGAACCGATGAAACAACATACGACCTTTCAGATCGGCGGTCCCGCTGATGTGTTTTTAAAGCCGCGCACGTTACCGGCTTTTCTCGCCGCGTTGCGTGCGGCAAATGCGTGCGGCTTGCCGCTGACGGTGATCGGACGGGGGTCCAACTTGCTGGTCAGTGACACGGGAGTGCGGGGCGTGGTGCTGTGCACCTGCGGGCTGAGCGCTGTCCAGGTGGAGGGGACCTGCATCTGCGCCCAAGCTGGGGCTACCCTGGCGCAGGTTGCCGCAGCTGCTTTGTCCGCCGGGCTCACTGGGGCCGAGTTTGCCGCCGGCATTCCCGGTACAGTGGGCGGTGGCGTATTTATGAATGCAGGCGCCTACGACGGGCAGCTCGCTGATTTGGTGGATTGTTCGGTATACGCGGATTTGCAGGGCGAACAGCACACCTTGGAGGGCCCGGCGCACCAGTTTGGCTACCGCACGAGCATTTATAAATCCCACCCCGAGTGGGTGGCGCTCTCGGCGCAATTTCGTCTTTCGCCCGGCGATCCGGCGCAAATCCGTGCCAAAATGGACGATTTTGCCCGCCGCCGCCGCGAAAAGCAGCCGCTCAATTATCCCAGTGCGGGCAGTGTGTTCAAGCGGCCGGCCGGGTATTTTGCCGGCAGCCTGATCGAACAGGCTGGGCTCAAGGGTGCGCGTGTCGGCGGGGCCCAGGTATCGGAAAAACACGCCGGATTCATCGTCAACCAAGGTGACGCGACCTGCGCGGATGTAACCGCCTTGATCGCACAGATTCAGCAGACAGTATATGAAAAATTTGGCGTACAGCTTGCGTGCGAGGTGCGCCGGATCGGTTAGGATGGGAGGAATACAGTGCATTTTTTGATTATTTCGGGCATGTCCGGGGCGGGCAAAAGCCGGACAGTGGCGACATTGGAGGATTTGGGCTACTACTGTGTGGATAATTTGCCCATTGCACTGATCCCGCAGTTTGCGGAGGTGTGCTATGCCGCTGCCGAGCGCTATGAAAAGGTGGCGCTGGTTACCGACGTGCGCGCGGGCGGCGATTTTGAACAGCTGTTCACCTCGCTGGAGAGCATCCGTGCCCTGGGGTGCGAATATGCAATCCTGTTTTTGGATACTGACACCGAAACCCTCATCCACCGCTTCAAAGAAACCCGCCGCAAGCATCCGCTGATGAAAAAGGGCGTAGGGATGCAGGAGGCCATCGAAAAAGAGCGAAAAATGCTCTCTGGCATCCGATCGCGCGCCGATTATGTGGTGGATACCACACAGATGTCGGTGGGCGCGCTGCGCGAACGGCTAATTCAGATTTTTGCGAACAGCGACCCGGGCAGCCTGATGCAGGTCACTGTGCAGTCGTTCGGCTTTAAATACGGCATCCCAACCGAGGCCGACCTGGTGTTCGACGTGCGCTTTCTCCCCAATCCCTACTACGAAATCAGCCTGCGAGACCACAATGGCACCGAGCCCTGTGTGCGCGACTATGTGTTCCGCGACGGGGTGGCCGATGCGTTGATGGAGCATTTGACCGGGCTGATCGATTTCCTGCTGCCGCGCTATGCCAAGGAGGGAAAGTCGGCGCTGGTCATCTGCGTGGGATGCACGGGTGGCAAGCACCGCTCGGTGGCCATTGCTGAGGCGCTCAGCGAGCACATCAACGCCCAAGGCGTGAGCGCTACCGCCACCCATCGTGACTGCCAGCGCGGCTAAGCTGCAAAGAAGGAACCGCTATGTCTTTTTCAAGCAAAACCAAAAATGAGCTGTGCCGGACCCCGTTGGGGGCACACTGTTGCCAGACCGCTGAGCTATATGGGATGTTGCTGTATGCATCGAAATTTTCCAAACAGGAGATCCGGGTAACCACCCAACTGCCCGCGTTGGCGCGCCGGATGACCCGGCTGCTTTTGGGGGCGTTTGACATACAGGCTGTTTTCCAAGCCGCTGGCCAGCGCCAGCTTTTACAACTGACCGACCCAAAGCAGCTGCAAACCATCATGGCTGGATTTGGGTACGATTTTAAAAATTATGTCACATACCATTTGAACCGGAATGTGGTCGAAAGCGAGTGCTGCGCCGCCGCCTTTTTGCGCGGCATCTTTTTGATGAGCGGCACGGTCGCCGGGCCGGACAAAAAAAGCCACTTGGAGATCAAATGCAGCCACCACAGCCTGTGCCGCGAGGTGATGAGTCTAATGCTCGACCTGGGGCTGCGGCCCAAACTGACCGCGCGCCGCACCGCCTATCTGCTGTATCTCAAGGATACGGCCGGGATTGAGGATTTCCTCACCCGCATCGGCGCGGCCCGCGCAGCCATGACCATCATGGAAGCCAAGGTGGAAAAAAACCTGCGCAACAACGTCAACCGTCAGGTCAACTGCGAGATGTCCAACCTCATGAAGGCCACCGATGCTTCGGCCCGCCAGGTGCTCGCCATCGAGCGCGCGCTGGAAAAGGGCGGCATTTCGATTTATCCGGAAAACCTGCGCGAAACCGTCGATTTGCGTATGGCCCACCCGGCGGCCAGCCTGTCCGAACTCGCCGCCCTGTTCGACCCGCCGATTTCCAAACCCGGGCTCAGCCACCGCCTGCGGCGGATCATGCAGATCTCCGAGGGCTTTGCCCAGCAGGCAAGGGAGGAATGACTATGGAACAATTTGCACATCTGCACGTCCATACTGAATATAGCTTGCTCGACGGCGCCTGCCGCATCGACGCGCTGATGGACCGTGTGGCCGCGCTGGGGCAGCCAGCCATCGCGGTCACCGACCACGGCGTCATGTACGGCGCCATCGACTTTTACCGGGCGGCCAAGGCACGCGGCATCCATCCGGTCATCGGCTGCGAGGTGTATGTGGCGCCCAAGTCGCGGTTTGACAAAAATTATGCCAACGGTGAATGGCACCGCCACCTCATCCTCCTGTGTGAGAATATGGAGGGCTACCGCAACCTGATCCACATGGTCAGCCTGTCCTTTTCCGAGGGGTTTTATGTCAAGCCCCGGGTGGACCTGGAGCTGCTGCGTAAGCACCACAAGGGCCTGATCTGCCTGTCGGCCTGCCTGGCGGGCGAAATCCCGGTCAAGCTGATGAACGGCGACTACGATGGCGCAAAGGAGACCGCCCTGCAATACCGGGACATTTTTGGGGAAGGCAATTATTTTCTCGAGGTGCAGGATCACGGCATCGCCGCCCAACGGGACGTCAACCGCGCCATCTTCCACATCGCCGAGGAAACCGGCATCCCGCTCGTTGCCACCAACGACGCCCACTACATCGCGCGCGAGGACGCCCGTCTGCAAGACGTGCTCATGGCCATCCAGATGGGCAAGACGGTGGACGACCCGTCCCGCATGAAGTTTGAAACCGAGGAGTTTTACATCAAAAGCCGGGAAGAAATGGAGCGGCTCTTTGCCAGCCACCCCGAAGCGCTGG
The DNA here is from genome assembly GCA_904420185.1 of uncultured Butyricicoccus sp. Lineage (GTDB taxonomy): Bacteria > Bacillota > Clostridia > Oscillospirales > Butyricicoccaceae > Butyricicoccus_B. Next base: position 8,227 of record CAJFUJ010000044.1, read on the forward strand.
ACAACACGGTGAAAATCGCCGCGCGCTGTCAGGTGGAGTTTGAATTTGGCAAGTACCACCTGCCCGCCTTTGACGTGCCCCAAGGATACACGGCAGCCGGATACCTGCAAAAAAAGTGCGACGAGGGCTTTGCCGCCCGCTATCCGCACGACGACGGCACCATCCGCCAGCGGCTGCAATACGAGCTGGACATGATCGGCAAGATGGGCTTTGTCGATTACTTCTTGATCGTGTCCGACTTTATCGGCTACGCAAAGGGCAAGGGCATCCCAGTCGGGCCAGGGCGCGGCTCGGCGGCGGGGTCGGTCGTGTCCTACTGCCTGGGCATCACCGACCTGGACCCCATCCAGTATTCGTTGTATTTTGAACGGTTCCTAAACCCCGAGCGGGTGTCTATGCCCGATATTGACGTGGACTTCTGCTATGTCCGCCGCCCCGAGGTCATCGAATACGTCACCGAAAAATACGGCAAGGACCGAGTGGCCCAGATCGTCACCTTCGGCACCATGGCCGCGCGCGGCGCCATCCGCGACGTCGGCCGTGCGCTGTCCATCCCCTACGGCGAGGTGGACGCGGTGGCCAAGCAGGTGCCAAACGAGCTGCACATCACCATCGACAAGGCACTCAAGGTCAACCCCGAGCTGCAAAAGCTCTACGCGGGTGACCCCAAGATCAAGGACCTCATCGACACCGCGCGCGGCCTGGAGGGTATGCCACGCCATGCTTCCACCCATGCGGCGGGCGTGGTCATCACCAAGGACCCGGTAGATACCTACGTCCCACTCGCGCGCAACGACGAGCAGATGGTCACCCAGTACACCATGGGGACGCTGGAAGAGCTCGGGCTGCTTAAGATGGACTTTTTGGGGCTGCGCAACCTGACCGTCATCGCGGACGCCGAAAAGCTCATCCGCCGCAGCGTGCCCGATTTTTCCATCGACCGCGCGCCGCTGGACGACCCGGAAACCTACGCCATGCTGGCCCAGGGCAAGACCATGGGGGTGTTCCAGCTGGAATCGGCTGGCATCACCAATGTGGTCACCGGGCTCAAGCCCCAGTCGATTGAAGATATCACAGCGGTTGTCGCGCTGTACCGGCCCGGGCCCATGCAGTCCATCCCCCAGTACATCGCCTGCAAGCATGACCCGAGCAAGGTCAAGTACCGCCATCCGCTGCTTGAGCCCATCTTGTCGGTCACCTACGGTTGCATGGTCTACCAGGAACAGGTCATGCAGGTGTTCCAGAGCCTGGCCGGATACTCGCTGGGCAAGGCGGACATGGTGCGCCGGGCCATGAGCAAGAAAAAGATGAAGGAGCTGGAAAAGGAACGGCTCAATTTCATCCACGGCAATCCCGAACTGGGCATCGACGGCGCGGTCAAGCGCGGGGTGCCCGAGCCGGTCGCGGCCGCTATCTTTGACGAAATCCTGGATTTTGCCAACTACGCCTTCAACAAGGCCCACGCGGTCTGTTACGCGGTGGTGTCCTTCCGCACGGCGTATTTGAAGTGTCACTATCCCAGCGAATACATGGCAGCGCTGCTGACCTCGGTGCTCGATTCCAGCGGCAAGATTTCCGAATACATCGCCGCCTGCAAGGATATGGGCATCCGGGTTTTGCCGCCCGACGTCAACGAATCCGAAGACGGGTTCTCGGTCTCCGGGGACAACATCCGCTTTGGCCTGGCGGCGATCAAAAACGTCGGGCGGAACTTCATGCGCCAGCTGGTCGCCGAGCGGGAGGAAAACGGCCGGTTTGTCTCGCTGACCGACTTTTGCGAGCGGATGCATGCGCACGAACTCAACAAGCGTGCACTGGAAAGCCTGATCAAAGCCGGGGCCTTTGACTCAACCGGCGCACGGCGCAGCCAGCTGCTGGCCGTCTACGAGCAGGTGGCCGATGCGGTCGCCAGCAGCCGCCGCAAAAACCTGGAGGGCCAGCTGGACCTGTTCGGCATGGGTGGAGTCGAGCAAGCCGCGCCCGCAGACAGCCTGCCCGACCTGCCCGAGCTGAGCGAAAAGGAGCGGCTGTCCATGGAAAAGGAAACCACCGGCCTGTACCTCTCCGGCCACCCGATGGAGGCCTACCAGCCGCTGGCCCAGCGCAGCGGGGCGGTGGCAATTCAGACCATTGTGGACGATCTGGGCGCGGACGCCGAAATGCCGGCCTATCGGGACGGGATGTATGTGCGCCTGGCCTGCGTGATTACGGGCGTGCGCCTGAAATCAACCAAGAGCGGCTCGACCATGGCCTATGTCACTGCCGAGGACATCACCGGCAGCATCGAGCTGGTCGTCTTTTCGCGTACCCTGCAACAGGCGGGCGCCTATTTGGCAGAGGACAATGCGGTACTGCTGGAAGGGCGCATCGACGCCCGCGAGGAGGAAGCCCCCAAACTCGTCGTCTCCAACGTCTATCCGCTCACCGAGGACCAAGTGTCGGCGCTCGCGCCTTTGCGCCAGGATGCTGTGCCCCACCGGCCCCGCCCGGCGGCGCCTGTACCCGCCGCGCCCGCTCCGCCTGCATCGGGCAGCGGGGAGCGGCTGTATCTCAAGGTGCCCAGCATGGAGGGTGAGCCCTGCGAACAGGTCAAGCAGACCCTGCTTAGCGCGCGCGGCCCGCTGCCAGTGGTGTTCTATGTAGACGACACCAAGAAAAAGCTGCTCGCACCCCGCAGCCTGTGGATTCAAAAGGATTTTGCGGTTGTGGAAAAATTGAGGTTCCTTCTTGGTGAAAAGAATGTTATAATAAAATAAAGTGCGGTTCAAAGCGGCAGGCACAGCCTGCCGCTTTGGCTAGGTAGGACATATTTTTTTCGGCCTGTATGCCGGGAAGAAGAAAATTGGAGGGACATTATGGAAAACAAGACGATTCGACGCATCGGTGTATTGACCAGCGGTGGCGACGCCCCGGGTATGAACGCGGTCATCCGCGCGGTGGTCCGCACGGCGTCGGCCAACGACATTTCGGTTCTGGGGATCCGCCGCGGGTATAGCGGCCTGATCAACGGCGACATCATCGAAATGGCCGCCCGCAGCGTGGACGGCATCATCCGCAAAGGCGGCACCATGCTCTATACCGCCCGTTGCCTGGAAATGCTCACCGAGGAGGGGCTGCAAAAGGCGGCCGACACCTGCCGGTACTTGGGCATTGACGGCTTGATCTGCTGCGGCGGCGACGGCACCTTCCGCGGCGCACAGGCGTTGTCGCGCAAAGGGGTACCCTGCATCGGCGTACCCGGTACGATCGATAACGACATTGGCTGCTCGGACTACACCATCGGGTTTGACACCGCCTGCAACACGGCCATCGAGTGTATCGACAAGCTGCGCGACACCATGCAGTCGCACGAGCGCTGCTCGGTGGTCGAGGTCATGGGCCGCCACGCCGGCCACCTGGCGCTGAACGTGGGCTGTGCCGTGGGCGCGACCGCTACCCTCTTGCCCGAGCGCGAAATCAATTTTGAGGTGGACGTCATCGAAAAGATGCGGGTCGGCCGCATCAAGGGCAGAAACCACCACATCATCATCGTCGCTGAGGGGTATGGCTCGGCGCAGGATGTGGCCGACCGAATCCACGAGAGCACCGGCGTGGACACCCGCGTGACCATCCTCGGCCACATCCAGCGTGGCGGTTCGCCCTCGTCACAGGACCGCGTCATGGCCACCCGCATGGGCTATGCGGCTGTGCGCGCGCTCATGGAGGGCAAGAGCAACCGCGTGGTTGTTTTTGCCGACAACAGAGTCACCGATCTGGACATCGAAGAAGGGCTTTCGCAGAAAAAGGATCTCAACCAGTGCCTGTTTGAGGCCCAGCAGACGGTAGCCATTTGATTTTGTACGGGATGGGCCCCATGGTCACAAGGCGCGGCGGCCCATCCCGCTTTTTGCAAAGGAGCAGGAACATGAAAACCGTGTGGATTACAGGCGGCTCGCGCGGCATCGGCGCGGCAACCGTGCGGGAATTTGCCCAAAACGGCTGGCAGGTGGCATTCACCTACCAGCACGCGGCTGCGGCGGCGCACGCGCTGGAATCGCCCCATGTGCGCGCCTTTCAAGGGGACATGGGCGTGCGCGCCGACGTGGACCGGTGCGCTGCGGCGATGCGCGCGGCGTTTGGGCCGGTGGATGCGCTGGTCGTCAACGCCGGGATCGCCCAGCAGAAAATGTTCTGCGACATCACCGACGACGATTGGCGGCAGATGTTCGCGGTCAACCTGGACGGCGCCTTTTACGCCATCCAGGCGGCGCTGCCCGACATGGTCGCCGCCAAGGCGGGCAGCATTGTGACCGTGTCCTCGGTGTGGGGGGTGACCGGGGCGTCGTGCGAGGCACACTATGCGGCCACAAAAGCCGGGCTCATCGGCCTGACCAAGTCGCTGGCGCAGGAGCTGGGGCTGTCGGGCATCCGGGTCAACTGCGTGGCCCCGGGCGTGATCGACACCGACATGAATGCCGGACACGACCGGCAGACGATGCAGGACTTGGCCGAAGAGACCGCGCTTGGCCGCCTGGGCCGGCCCGAGGAAGTCGCCCGGCTAATCCGCGCGCTGTGTGGGCCGGACGGGTCTTTTGTGACCGGGCAAGTGATTGCGGCGACAGGAGGGTTCCGGATTTGAAGCAGATTGTTGTCATCAATGGAAGTGGCGGCTCGGGAAAGGATACGGTATGCGCCCTGGCAGCTGAGCGGTATCGGGTGCGCAACGTGTCGTCGATCACGCCCATCGTGGAAATCGCCCGCAAGGCCGGGTGGGACGGCGTCAAGACCGACAAGGCCCGGCGGCTGCTCGCCCGGCTCAAAGAGGTGTTTACCGAGTACAACGACTTGTCTTTCCGCTACTGTATGCAGCAGGTGGACGCCTTCCGCCAGAGCGACGAACAGCTTCTGTTTGTCCACATCCGCGAGCCCGAGGAGATCGAGCGTTTTCGCCGCGCCGTGGGTCCGATATGCAAGACCCTATTGGTCCGCCGGCCCAGCGTAGAAGCGCGCGGCCCGTTCGGCAACCGTGCGGACGATTCGGTCCAAGCGTATCCATACGACCTGGTGTTGGTCAACGACGGGGACCTGGACCAGCTGCGCCGCAAGACCCAGCAGATGCTCGCGGGCCTGCTATAACACAAAAACGCCCCTGCGCCGGAAAACCCAGCGCAGGGGCGTTTTATGTTGCGGTCAGTGGGCAAACACCACCTGACCGTCCCGCATCTCGCGGATAACGGCCAGCGATTCCACCCGCACGCCGGTGTCGCGCACCAGCTTGCCGCCTACGTCAAACCCTTTTTCGATGCAGATGCCCGCGCCTGCAATCGAGGCGCCGGACTGCCGCACCAGGTCGATTAGCCCCAGCAGGGCGCTGCCCTTGGCGAGGAAATCGTCGATGAGCAAGACGTGGTCGCTGGGGCCGAGAAAGCTCTGCGAAACGATCACGTCATAGGTCCGCTGGTGGGTGAAGGAGGTCACCTTGCTGGTGTAAACTGGGCCGTCGATGTTGCGGGACTGGGTCTTTTTTGCAAAAACAACCGGCACACCGAAATGCTGTGCGGTGATGCACGCAATCCCGATGCCTGACGCCTCGATGGTCAGGATTTTGTTAACGCCTGCATCCCCGAACAGGCGATGGAATTCCCGGCCCAGCTCGTTGATGAGCGGGACATCCATTTGGTGATTCAAAAAGGCATCGACCTTGAGCACATCGCCGTCCTTTACGCGGCCGCGGGTCAAAATAGCGTCCTCTAAAAGCTTCATCTCTTGTAGCCCCCTGTGCATTCGTCACAATGTGATATTTTTATACATTATAGCATCCTACACCGTGTTTGACAATCCTCCTTGCAGACAGAGCAGAGCCCTGAAACGCCAAAGGCACTCCAGGGCTCTGTTTTATTCGCTTAAAAGCATACGGTCGTTGTCAATATTGAATTTTTCGAGCAAATCGCGCACCTTCAGGTTTTTCTTTTCCTCGCCCTGAATATCAACCACCACCCGGCCGGCCTGCATCATAATCAGGCGGTTGCCGTACTGGATGGCGTGGCGCATGTTGTGGGTGACCATCAGGGTGGTGAGCTGGTCACGTGTGACAATCTCTTCGGTCAACTGCAAGACCTTGTCCGCGGTCTTGGGGTCCAGGGCAGCGGTGTGTTCGTCGAGCAGAAGCAGGTCAGGCTTTTGCAGCGTGGCCATGAGCAGCGTCAGCGCCTGGCGCTGGCCGCCCGAAAGTAGGCCGACCTTGCTGGTCATGCGGTCCTCTAGGCCCAGGCCCAAGGTGGCCAGCTTTTCGCGGTAGAGCTTGCGCTCTTCGCTGGAGATGCCGCCGCCTAGGCCGCGCCGTTTGCCGCGGCGGTAGGCTAAGGCGAGGTTCTCTTCGATGCCCATGGTAGCGGCCGTGCCCATCATGGGGTCCTGGAACACCCGGCCCAGGTATTTGGCCCGCTTGTGTTCGGGCAGGTTGGTCAGGTTGAAGCCGTTGAGCCGGATAAGCCCGGCATCGGCCGGATAAACGCCCGCGATCAGGTTGAGGGTGGTGGATTTGCCCGCGCCGTTGCCACCGATGACGGTGACGAAATCGCCGTTGTTGAGGGTCAGATCCAGCCCGTCAATGGCACGCTTTTCGTTGACGGTGCCCGCGTTAAAGGTTTTATACAGCCCCTTGAGTTCAAGCATTTTTGCTTACCCCCTTTTTGGACGGTTTGTTAAAGTATTTGCTCTTCCAATAGGGGATAGCCAGGAAAATTGCAACAATTACGGCTGTGAGCAGCTTGAGGTAGTCGGAGTCGATGCCGAACCAGAAGATGACCTGTAGCACGACATAGTAGATAATCGCGCCGAACACCACCGCCAGCAGGCGAAGAGCAAAGTTGTGGAAAATGCGGCTGAAGATCACCTCGCCGATGATGACCGCCGCCAAGCCGATGACGATCGAGCCGATGCCCATCTTGATATCGGCAAAGCCCTGGTACTGGCTGAGTAGGCCGCCAGACAGCGCGACCAGGCCGTTGGACAGCATCAGGCCGAGCACCTTAGTAAAATCGATGTTGATGCCCTGCGCACGGCTCATATGCGGATTGGCGCCCGTGGCGCGGATGGCGCACCCCAATGAGGTCCCGAAGAACCAATAAGCTATGGCGATGATGACCACCACAAAGATCGCGACAATCCAGATAGCATTCGTGATATAGCGGCTGGAGACCAGCAGCGGGTAACGGTCCACGCTGATCGACTGGTTGGAGCCGCCCAGGATCTGCAGGTTGATCGACCAGAGCGAAAACTGGGTGAGGATGCCGGCCAGCAGCGCCGGGATTCCCATAAATGTGTGCAGCAAGCCGGTGATGAGGCCGGCGCCCAGCCCGGCGATGAGCGCGCCGGCCAGCGCCACCCATACCGGCAAATCGGCCCGCAACAGCATAATGCAAGCCGCGCCGCCGGTTGCAATTGAGCCGTCCACCGTCAGATCGGCGATGTCGAGCACCTTGAACGTGATGAACACGCCAATGGCCATAATGCCCCAAATCAATCCCTGGCTCACCGCGCCGGGTAGGGCGTTCAGCAAATTGCTGATTTCCATGGAAGATTTCCCCCTTCTCGGAGGGCTGTATGTATTGCGCCCTCTCCGGTTTTTCCCATGCATGAAACGGCGGAAGGCGCACATAGGCAGCCGGGTTCCGATGGATCGCAAATTCAGACGAAAGCGGTGTTTGATGCACGGTATGTAACTTACAGTATAGCAAAGAGCAGCGGAAAAGGGAAGCCCTTTTCCGCTGTGTTTGTGCGTTTCTTATTCGCTTGCCTCGATGGGCTCATATCCATCCGGCGGGGTCAGGCCAAGCTGCTCGCAGATATCGGGGTTGTACAGCTTGGTGAGGTTGGGCGCCGACTGGATGGCCATGGCCGAGATGTCCTCGCCGCCAACCAGGATGTCGTAAGCCATCTGGCCGGTGGTTTGGCCCAGCTCATAGTAGTCGATGGACAGGGTCGCCACACCGCAGCCCGAGCAGATGCCCTCCTCGCCGGCGATGACCGGTACGCCTGCCGGGATGGCGGCGTTGGCGATGATGCCGGTGTTGTCGGCCACGACGTTATCGGTGGGGACATAGATCACGTCGCACTGCTGCACCGCGCTGGTGACCACGGTGGACAGGTCGTTGGAGTCGGTGAAGGTGAACTCCTCGCAGGTGTAACCGAGCGCCTCGAGTTCAGGCGTGATGGTTTCAATCTGGTATTGGGAGTTGGCTTCGCTTGAGCAGTACAGCAGGCCGACGGTCTCGGCGTCCGGGAACCACTCGTTGAGCACCGCGGCCTGCTCGTCGAGCGGGGCCAGGTCGGAGGTGCCCGAGATGTTGCGGCCAGTGGTGTCACCCATCTCCGGGTCATCGAGCGCTGTGCCGTAGTGGGAAATCGAGGTACCCAGGATCGGGATGTCGCTGGTTGCAGAGGCAGCTGCCTGCAGCGGCGCGGTCGCGTTGGCCAGGATCAGGTCAACCTGGCCGGAGACAAAGCTGTTGATGATGGTGTTGCAGGTCGGCTGGTCACCGTTGGCGTTTTCGTCCTCAAAGTTGACCGTATTGCCGTCGGCTTGCATCAGCTCGGTGAGCTTGTCTTTAAAGCCTTGCGAGGCTGCATCCAGCGCCGGATGGGGCGCAAGTTGACAGATGCCAATTGTGAATTCCTGGCCGCCAGCGGCGCCAGTGCTTCCGGAGGCTGTACCGCCTGAGTCCGAGTTCCCGCCACAAGCGGTCAAGCTCAGCGCCATAGCGCCAGCCAGCGCTGCGGCGAGCAGCTTTCTGGTTTTCATCATGAATACCACCCTTAACGTTGATTTTCGGGGACTCTGCTTGGAGAAAATCCCTTTATGTTTTTTCATTTTAGCAGCTAAAAGCGAAATGGTCAAGGGGTTTCAGGGGAATTGTTGGGGAGTGGATTGCCCGCGTTGCAGCGCCGGCGTTTGACAGCACAAAATACGCGCGGGAAAGTTCAAAAATAACGCAAGAAAGCGCAAATATCTCATCAAAAATTCGGTTAAGATGTGCAAATACAAAAACCGTTTGGTCAAAAACTACGAAAAAAGACGCCGGAATTTGGGGAAAGCGGAAAAAATGCTGAAAAAGAAAAATGTGCGTAAAGGGGCTTCCTTTTTTTAAAAGCTATGTTATAATGATTTCAAAGAAGCTGATAGATTATTTTAGGAGGTTGCGTTTCATGACCAGAGCTATTAAGGTAAAAAACACTGAGGACATTCAGAAAATCAACCAGATTGTCACCCGCTATGGCTTTGATATCTGGATCCACGGTAAGAGCGGCATGGTAGACGCCAAGAGCCTGCTGGGTATGTTCCTGCTTTCGCTCAACGAACCCCTGCAGTTGGTGGTTGAGGATGACGTTGACGCAAGCGCGTTGATCAAGGACTTGAGCGAGTATCTGGAAATCGAAGAGTAAAAATACATGCGAACAACGCGGCTGCTCTTGTGGGTGGCCGTGTTTTTTTGTAAAACACTGCATAGAATGGGAGGGGATCTCGTTTGATCAAACTCATCGCATCGGATTTGGACGGCGCCTTGCTGGATAGCCGCAAGCGGCTTCCGCAGGGGCTGTTCCCTTTGCTGGAAAAATTGACCCGCCGGGGTATCTGCTTTGTCCCGGCCAGCGGGCGGCAATATTACAATTTGCGCGAGCTCTTTCCCGGGTTAGCGCTGCACTTTATCGCCGACAACGGCGCCATGCTAGCCTACGGCGGGCAGGTGACCGAGGTGGACGTACTGCCCGATGTGTCCGAGCCGCTGGCCCTGGCGCGCCAGGTGCCGGGGATCTATCCCGTGTTGTCGGGCGCAAAATCGGCCTACTACATGGACGACGACCCGGTGTTCTTAGAAAATGCGCGCATGTATTACAAAAAGCTCGAGCGGGTGGAAAACTTGTGCCAGGCCGCCCAGCAGGACCGCATCTGCAAAATCGCCCTGTTTGCGCAGGGCAAGGCTGAATCGGTCTGCTTGCCGCAGATGCAGCCTTGTGCCGGGCGGTTTCTGCTTTCGCTGTCGGGCAGGGATTGGGTGGATTTGATGAACCTGGGCGTCAACAAGGGCCGGGCATTGCGCCGGCTGCAACAACAGTTGGGCGTTGCGCCAGATGAGTGTATGGCCTTTGGCGATTATCTCAACGACCTGGAAATGATGCAGGCAGCAGGCGTTTCCTGCGCTATGGCCAACGCCCATCCGGCGCTGAAGGCGGCTTGCCGCTACACAGTTCCCTCAAACGATGAGGACGGCGTGGTACGCACAATCTGCCGGGCAATCGCCCTGTAAACGGGCTGCTTGGGCGGGAATGCTAGACGCATACAGCCGGTACCTTTGATTTTTGTGCTGGATTTTCAGCGACATGGCTTGACATTTTGCGCGCATGGTGTAAAATAAGGAGGATCTCAGACAGAGTAGGAGCCAACGCGTCAAGTGCCAGCGGAACGGGGAGTTGTCCGCCGGACGAAAGAGAACGCTCTGCGGTGTTGGCTTCGCATCCCGCTGTTACATATGGACGAGGGACACCTCGAAATGTGTAGCAACCGTGCATTTTGGAGGTGTTTTTTGTTTGTCAAGAATTGTTTCGCTTTTTGTGTCTTCGGCCCGTTGCTTGCGGCAGCCGCGCTGCCTGGCGTTGACCGCGCTGTTCATCGCGATGAACGTGGCCCTGGATCTGACCGGCCTGACCCTGCGCATTTCGCCTGAACTGCGCATCGGCTTTGGGTATCTGTGCAATGCGTCCATCGGGATGCTGTTCGGCCCGGTGGTCGGCATGGTCGCCGGGTTTTGCACCGACGTGCTCGGCTATTTTGCCGGCAACCTGACCATGGGCGCCTATTTCCCGGGTTACACGCTCACCGCCATCACCGGCGGCCTGCTGTACGGATTGTGGCTGTACCGGCCAAGCGGCGCGCTGCTGCGCGACAGCCGCCTCAAGCGGATGCTGCGCGTGACCGGCGCCAAGGCGAGCATCAACCTGATTTGCAACGTCGGCCTGAATACCTTTTGGCTGACCTTGACCCAGGGCCAGGCGATGGCCGTGCTGCTGCCGTGGCGCGTGGCGAAAAATGCGCTGCTGCTCGTGCCCGAGAGCATTTTGCTGTATTTTGTCTTACAGTTTGTGCTGACCTATCACCGCTCGGCTGTGCACGCGGCGCGGTAAAAAAATTACGAAATGTTTACCCCTTCTTCCCCGGAAGGGGTATTTTCGGCGGAATTGGACATTCTATCGACATGGACTTTACATCCTGTAATCTTTTCGCTATAATATAAATACTTTCACGACGGAGTTTGACGAACATGGCCAGTGATTTTTCACGCACCCTCGCGCTGCTGCGCAAAGAAAAAAAAATAAGTCAGCGCACAGCGGCCGGGGATTTGGGCGTATCACAGGCTTTGCTCAGCCACTATGAAAACGGCTTGCGCGAACCGGGATTGGGATTTGTGATTCGTGCGGCCGATTACTATGGCGTGTCTTGCGACTACCTGCTGGGACATACCATGTCGCGCGACGGCGCTGCCGCTCCGCCTGCCCGCCTGCGCGAAGCGCCCGCCGGACCGGAGGACAGCGATTTTGCTTGGCAGCGCAAGCTGGTGGGCAATTCATCGGCGCTGTTGTTCCAGATTGCCGAGCAGGCCGGTTCTACCCAGCTGTCAGGTGAAATTGCGACCTACCTGTCTTTGGCGATCTATAAGGCGTTCCGCTATCTCTATATGGCGGACCCGGAAAGCGTGGAAGCAGCTTTCCGCACCCCGTCTACCCAGTTTGACGGCCTGTGTAATGCACAAATGGCAATATCTGAACTCAAAATCCGCGCGGCCGCCAAGGGCGAGGGCGGATTTGGCCTGACGCCCGAAACCCTGCGGCTGCCAGCGTTGGCGCCGGCCGACCTAGCGCGCGCCTATCCGGGGATCGCCCAATCGCTGCTGACGCTGCTGCAGTCGGTTGCAGATCTGATCGAGCCCTACCACGATGGAAAGCAGAACAACAAACCGGTCAAATAATCCAAGCGCTTTTTGCGAAAAAGTGTTGACAAGCCTGCTGCGTTTATGGTATCATATTTAACGTTGCGAAGGCCGGTAGCGGCTGTGCAGCTGCCGTGCTGGTGTAGCTCAGTTGGTAGAGCAGCTGATTTGTAATCAGCAGGTCGGGGGTTCAAGTCCGTCCACCAGCTCCACTTGTTTTTTGACAATCGGCGTCCTAAAAAGAGGACCGCGCCGGTGTAAACACCGGCCTTTGTAAAAGCGCATATGGGAGGTTTCCCGAGTGGCCAAAGGGAACAGACTGTAAATCTGTCGTCTATGACTTCGGTGGTTCGAATCCACCACCTCCCA
>CAJFUJ010000045.1 GCA_904420185.1 uncultured Butyricicoccus sp.
GCGCGGCCGAGGACCGGCTGGTGCTGCTGTCCACCCACATCATCGAGGACGTGCAGTCGGTGTGCGACCAGATTGTGGTCCTCCATCACGGAAAGATCCTGTTCACCGGAACGCCGGAGCAGTTGATTCAATCTGCCGCCGGCCATGTGGGTGTCTTTTGGGAAAAAGACGCGGTGCAGGAAAAGGGGCTGCAAATCACCGCCCGGGTCAACACCAGCCAGGGCATCCGCTGCCGGGTGGTGGCGGACGAGCTGCCCGACTATGCACAGGCGGACGAGCCGTCGCTTGAGGACGCCTACCTTTATTGTATCTCCCGGGAGGTGGCGCCATGAAAGCCGTCCGCCTGTTTGCCCTGGAATTTGGGCGGCTGCTGCATGACCGGCTGGCCTGGTGCGTGCTGTTGCTGACCGCCCTGGCCCCGGCGGCCGGGCTGTGGCTGTACCAACCGGCCACGGCCAGCACCATGCTCTCGCTCTACCTGGCCAACCCGGCCATCGCCGGCGGGGTGGGCGGCGGTATCCTGTTCGGCCTGCTCACCGTGTGGGAGCTGGACCGCGTACACCGCAGCCGGGCCGACGCGCTGATCGACGCGGCCGTGTCCCCGCGGACCATGGCCTGGGTCCGTTTGCTGGCCCTGCTGCTGGCCGCCGTCCTGGCGGCGGTACTGGCCATGCTGGTCTGGCTGCCCGTGAGCCGCTGGCGCATCGGTGCCGTGTTCAACAGCGCCGATTACGCGCTGGCCTATGTGCTGCTGATGGGGTTGGCCCTGCCGCTGGCCATTCTGGCCGCCGCGGCTGCCTACCAGTTCACCCGCCGGGCCGACCTGTCGCTGGCGCTGTTCGCCGCGTTCGCGGCGCTGAGTTTGACGGTGTGGGCCGACGACTGGCAGCTTTGCTGGTTGAACCCCTGCGTGTGGGCGCTGTCCGATGATTTTTCCAACCTGCGCATCTTCCGGTCGGTGGCCTGGATGCGTCTGACCTGGCTGGCGGCGCTGGCCGGGGTGTGGGCGGCGTCCTGCCTGTGCATCCGGCAGTACGGCAAGGGGCTGCTCGGCTCGCTGGCGCACAGCGCGCGGCGGGTGTACCGGCCGGCCATCGCCTTGCTGCTGGCCGGTGGCGCGGTGGCCGCCTATGTGGCCCAGCCGTTTACCGACCAGAGCAACCCCGACCAGACTGCCATGACCTTTTACGAAATCCCCTATGCGCAGGATGTCGTGTGCACCGGGCGCAGCGCCCAGGTGTTCCCGGATACGGCGGCAGGCTCGCTTTCAGGCACGGCGTCCTACCGGTTCCAGAACACCTCGGGGCAGGAGCAAACGGTGGCCTTTGGCATCAACCCCGGCTATACGGTTTGCCGCGTGCAGGCCGACGGCGTAGATGTGCCGTTTTCGGTCGGCGCGTACCAAGAGTACAACGAAGCCCTGCTGGAAACCACCCTGCCCGCCGGGGAGCAGGTGGAGCTGACCATCGAATACGGCGGCTTCCCGCAGGAGAGCCGCAATATGGCCACCATGCAGGGCGGCAAAGAGATCAGCGATGCATATTTGTGCTTGGAAAATTCCGTCCTGTCGCCCCGCCTGATGAACGTACAGCCCGGGCCGGATGGCTATCCGGCCACCATCGAAATCACACTGCCCGGGTCCATGACCGCCATCCCCTTTGGCAACAGTGTGGCCGAGGTGGTCGCAGAGCACAGCGATGGCACCAAAACTTGGCGCTATACTGACAATGGTACGGGCGGCATCCTCTATGCGGGCGATTACATCTGCGAGGAGATCCAGGCCGGCGGCCTGACCATCGCGTTCTACTACGGACGCAAGCACCAGCCGGTCATGGAAGCCGCCGGCGCGGCCGGCGCGGTGCGGGAGGTGGTGGAATATTGCACCGCGCATTATGGCCCGCTGCCCTTTGGCGCGGACGGCACCCTCAAGCTGGTCCAAAGCCGGGTTGCAGGCGGCGGCTATGCCACAAACGGCGCCAGCCTGCTCGACGAGGCCGATTTTACCGCCGAAAACCTGGGCGACACCGGCAAAGGCGGCGCCGCCGGGGAGGTCATGATCCACGAGCTGGTCCACCAGTGGTGGGGGCTGGGCAATATGTTCGACACCGCCGGTGCGGACAGCGCCTGGTCGGCCGAGGGCCTGACCGTGTACACCACCTACCGCATCGTCAAGGCGCTGTACGGGGCCGGCTATGCCCAAGAACAGTATGTCGATCGGTGGCGGCAGGCGGTGGCCGACTACAATTTGGACTTTTATGTGCGCAATCCTGATTACCTGGCAGGGCTGCCCGAAGAAAAACAACTGGAAATCACCGGAAACCTGGCCTATGTGCGGCAATACTGTGAGATGCCGCTGAAAATTTTGAAGGCCGAACAGCTGGTGGGCGGGGAGGAACAGATGGATGCGATTTTGCGCGCGCTGTTCAACCGGGAGCTGGACCCGTCCTACCCCTATCTGACCGAACAGGATTTTTTGGATGCCTGCGGGCTGACACAGGAGGAACTGAACCTTGATGACGATCTGGAAATATGAGTGCAAACGCCTGCTGTGGAACAAATTCTTTTGCGGGTTTGTGCTGATTGTGCTGTTCTACGGCTGGCAGGTGCTGAGCAGTGTGACCATTCTGGGCGTGTCACACACCGCACCGTTTTCTCCCTGGAGCTTTGGGGACTATCTGTGCCGGATGATCCCGCTGCTGTGGATGGGGACGCTGCTGCTTTTGACCTTTTTCACCTCGGGCAAGGCACGGCGGGTGGGTGCGCTCACCGACGCCGCGCCGGTTGCACCCAGGCGGTACGCCCTGGCCCGGTGCGCCGCCGCTTTGACCGGTGCGCTCGCGCTCGCGCTGGGGTGCATCTTGCAGGCTGCGGTTTTTTACGGATGGTATTTCGACTGGTACGGATGGGGTACGCTGGCCCTGCCGGCGCTGCTCAGCCTGCTGCCGGTGCTGATGTTCGCGCTGGGCAGTGGGTGGGTGCTCGGCCAAATCCGCCCCTGGCTGCTCTATGTATGGATGCTGGCGCCGGTGGTGTGCCGGGTGCTGCCGCTGCCCGGCGCACTGGGGATTTGGAGCGGGGCGTTCTTTAGCGGATACCCGTTGACGCTGGAGAATTTGGACCCGGCATGGTCTGTGCCCGCAGGCGTGCTGGCCGCACAATGCGGTTTGCTCGCCGTGGGTGCGGCCCTGCTGGCAGTCCGCCCGGTGTGCGCCAAAAGATCGCAGGCCGGGTGAAAACGGCGAAATTTTAAAAAAGGAGGAAACCAGCGCGCGCCCATACAGGGCGCGCGTTCTTGTAACCCGCAAAAAAAAGATAGGAGAGTTCACGCAAAATTTTGAAAAAAAACGTTGACTTTATAGGCGGTTGGGGCTTATGCTATATTTGTTTCCATATGGCCCCATATGAAACGCCGGGGACGCGCTTGGGGCGCATCTGAAAGAACGGTAAGCGGCCTTTTTCCTTGCCTGCTGTCAGATATGTCCCAAGGAAAGAGCCTGGATGCCCTGGCATACAGGCTTTTGACGTATGCAAGGGAGGTTGGCCGGATGACCCGTATTGAAAGCAAGCAAAACCCTGCGCTGCGCCATTTGGCCCGGCTGATGCGGGAAAAGAAATACCGCCAGCGCACAGGCGAAATGGCCTGCGAGGGTGGCAAGCTGCTGGAGGAAGCGCTGCTGTCGGGCGTACAGGTGAAAACCGTGCTGCTATGCACCGGTGCGCCGCTGGACACACGCGCTGCCAGCGCGGTGCAGCGGGCGGCCGAGCAGGGGGCGCGGCTGCTGCAAGCCGAACCGCCACTGTTCCATACGGTCTCTACGCTGGAAACGCCGCAAAGCCTGCTATTTTCCTGCTTGCCGGTGGCGCGCGGCACCCTTCCAGATCGGTTGGGGAGCGCGCTGCTGCTCGACGGGGTGCAGGACCCCGGCAATCTGGGGACCATTTTGCGCACAGCCGATGCCTTTGGGTTGGAGGCCGTCGTCCTTTGCGAAGGCTGCGCCGATGAAACGGCGCCTAAAGTGGTGCGTGCGACCATGGGGGCCAGCTTCCGGCAACCGGTCTATCATATGCCGCTGGCCGGGGCCATAGCGGCTATGCGCGCGCGGCAGTTGCCGGTCTATGCAGCGGCGTTGGAACCGGAGAGCGTCCCTGTCGGGGCGGTGCCGTTGACCCATACGGCCGTGATTGTCGGCAACGAGGGCCACGGCGTCACCCAACAGGCGCTGGAAGGGTGTGACGGCAAGCTCATCATCCCCATGGCCGGGCGGGCGGAATCGCTCAACGCAGGGGTGGCGGCCTCGATCCTCATTTGGGAGATGACAAAGGGGGGAAAGGCATGAACCCGCTCGGCTGTTGGATGTGGCTGGCTGCAAAAGAAGGCATCGGAATCTTGAATAAAAACCGTTTGCTGACGGCCGGCCTGACGCCAGAAAAACTCTATGCGATGGACCGGCAACAGCTGGCCGCCCAACCGGCGATCAAAGACAAATGGCTGGATCTATTGAGCGACAAGGACCTGGAACCTGCTCGGGCAATTGCGCGCAGATGCAAGCACTTTGGAATCCAGGTGCTGCTCCAGTGCGATGCACGGTACCCTGCACTGCTGCGCGCCATCCCGGACCCGCCATTGGTGCTCTATGTGCGGGGAAGACTGCCGGATTTTGACCACACATGTTGCATCGGCGTGGTCGGCACGCGCGCAGCAACCGCCTACGGCCTGGCGTCTACGGTGGAATTCGCCCGTGTGTTTGCCCAGGCGGGCTTGACCGTGGTGTCGGGATTGGCCCAGGGCATCGATGCGGCGGCAGCCAAAAATGCACTGATGAACGGCGGCCAGACAATCGCCGTGCTTGCCGGTGGACTGGACATCTGCTTCCCACGGGAAAGCTGGGATTTGTTCGAGGAGATTGCCCGCGCAGGCGCGTTGGTCAGCGAAAACCCGCCCGGTACGCCCCACCAAGGCTATCGTTTTCCCCAGCGCAACCGGTTGATCAGCGGGATGTCGCAGGGGGTGTTGGTGGTAGAGGCGCCCGCCCATTCGGGCGCACTGTTGACCGCCGAACGCGCACAGGAACAGGGCAGGCCGGTGTTCGCCTTGCCAGGCCCCATCCAAACACCGGCTTCGATGGGGTGCAACCGGCTCATCCAGTCGGGCAAAGCACGCCTAGTGATCACGCCAGCAGAGGTGCTGGATGCGTTGGGCCAAACTGCACCGCAGCAGTCAGCCCAGGTTTCTGCGTCTCAGCAGCCTATGCAGCAAAGGCTTGAGCCGGCGCCGTCCTCCGCACCGCAGCAGCCAGCCCAGGTTTCTGCGCCCCGACAGCCCGTACAGCAAAAGCCGGAGCCGGCTTCTGTGCCGCAGCAGCCAGCCCGGCCGGACCCATCAACCCGGCGGTTGGAGGACTTTCCGGGGGTGCAGCGGCGAATTTTACAGGCTGTGCAGGCCGGGGCGGAGACGGCTGAGGAGATTTTGGAGCAAACTGGTATGCCTGCGACCCGGGTGATCGGTGCGCTGACCCTGCTCGAGCTGGATGGCGCGCTCACACGCGAAAATGGCGTGTTGCAGTTGGGTTTTTGATGATACATGGTGCTGGGCTTGGAGCCCGGCTTGCGGCGGCGGCAGGCCGTCTGGATAGATGTGAATTTGGAGGAACAGACTATGTCAAAATTGGTAATCGTGGAATCCCCAGCAAAAGCCAAGACCATTGGCAAGTACCTTGGCCCCGATTATGTGGTAAAGGCATCCATGGGGCATCTGCGTGACCTACCCAAACAAAAGATGAGTATTGATTTTGACAACAACTTTGCCCCGGAATATGTCCCCATCGAGGGCAAGGATAAAATCATCAGCGAGCTGCGGAAAGCGGCGGAGGAAAGCGACTTTGTCTACCTGGCAACCGACCCCGACCGCGAAGGGGAAGCCATCTCTTGGCACCTCAAAGAGCTGCTCGGCCTTGAGGAAGGACAGTATAAACGGGTCACCTTTAACGAGATCACCAAAAATGCTGTGCGCTATGGCATCGAGCATCCGCGCGATATCGACCTGGACCTGGTCGATGCCCAGCAGGCCCGCCGCATTTTGGACCGCATCGTCGGCTACAAGCTGTCGCCCTTTTTGTGGCGTAAGGTCAAGCGCGGCTTGTCGGCCGGACGGGTGCAGTCGGTGGCCACCCGCCTGGTGGTGGACCGGGAAAACGAGATCCGCGCCTTTAAGCCCGAGGAGTATTGGCAGATCGATGCGCAGCTGCAAACCGCCCTGGGCGGCAAGTTCAGCGCGCGCTATTACAGCGATGCCCAGGGTAACCGAGACCTGCCAAACGAGGAGAGCGCCCAAAAGGTGGTGGACGCGGTCACCGGCAAGCCCTTCACCGTGGGCACAGTCAAAAAGGGCAAAAAGAAAAAGTCAGCCCCCGCGCCCTTTACCACCTCGACTTTGCAGCAGGAGGCCAGCCGTAAGCTCAATATGACCCCGCGCCGCACCATGAGCGTCGCCCAGGAGCTCTATGAGGGCATCGAAATCGAAGGGCAGGGATTGACCGGCCTGATTACCTATATGCGTACCGACTCGCTGCGCCTGTCCGACGAAGCCACCGCCGCGGCCGCCCAGTTTATCCGCAGCCGCTATGGGGATGACTACTACCCGGGCAAGCCGCGCGTGTTCAAAACCAAGGGCGCGGCCCAGGATGCCCATGAAGCCATCCGCCCGTCCGACGTCACCTTGGAGCCCGACGAGATCCGCCATAGCCTGAACCCCGACCAGTATAAGCTCTACCGGCTGATCTGGCTGCGCTTTGTAGCCTGCCAAATGGCAGACGCCATCTTGGATACCATTTCGGCCGATATTTTGAGCGAGGGGTATGTGTTCCGCGCGTCCGGCCACACGGTCGCCTTTTCCGGCTTTACTGCTGTGTATGAGGAATCGACCGACGACGACAAGCAGGGCGAAGCCGGCAAACCGCTTCCGCCGTTCGCTGAGGGCGATGCACTGACCGCCCTGTCCATCACCCCCAGCCAGCACTTCACCCAGCCGCCGGCCCGCTACACCGAAGCCTCGCTCATCCGCGCCATGGAGGAGCGCGGCATCGGCCGCCCATCCACCTATGCCCCCACCATCTCCACCATCGAAAGCCGCAATTACGTCACCAAAGAGAGCCGCAGCCTGCGGCCCACCCCGCTGGGCGAAGGCGTGACCGGGCTGCTGGTGGATAAGTTCCAGTCGGTGGCCGACTATGAGTTTACCGCCAACATGGAGCATGAGCTCGACGAGGTCGAGGCCGGCAAGGAAAACTATGTCGATCTGTTGCGCGGTTTTTACGGCGGCTTCGAAGGGGCGCTGGAAAAGGCCGAGAACGATATGCAGGGCCAGCGGATCAAAATCAAGGACGAGGAAACCGATGTGGTCTGCGACAAGTGTGGCCGCAAAATGGTCATCAAAATCGGGCGGTTCGGCAAGTTCCTGGCCTGCCCGGGCTTTCCTGAGTGCACCAACACCAAAGCCATCACCGAGGACACCGGCGCATCCTGCCCGGTGTGCGGGATGAAGGTGGTCAAAAAGAAGTCGGCGCGCGGCTATGTGTACTACTCGTGCGACAAGTACCCGGCGTGCTCGTTCATCACCTGGGATAAGCCGCTCAAGACCAAGTGCCCCAACTGCGATTCGTCGCTGTTCCGCCACACCGACCGCGATTCCAAGGAGGTCACCGACGTGTGCCTGCGCGAAGGTTGTGGCTATAAGGAACTGGTTAAGGAGGGCCTGCCGCCTGAAGAGGCCGAAAAAAATCGCCAGCGCCGCGAAGCGCGTGCGGCCAAAGCCGCCGAGCGCGAAGCAGCCAAGGCTGCCAAGGCAGCCGAAGAAGCAGCCGCAGGTGAGCAGGAGGACAAAAAGGCCAAAAAGACGGCGGCCAAGAAAACCACCACCAAAAAAGCTGCGGCAAAGAAAACCACGGCGAAAAAGACAACCACCAAAAAAACCACCAAAAAGGCGGCAGCTGAAACAGCGCCCGAGCCTGCGGCCCTCCCGGAGACGGTGACCGCACCCGTGGTACAGGAGGGCGGCCATGCAGCAGAATAAAGCAACGGTCCTCGGCGCCGGGCTGGCTGGGTGCGAAGCTGCTTGGCAGCTGGCCGAGCGGGGCATCGACGTGACCCTGTGCGAAATGAAGCCGGAGAAAAAATCCCCCGCCCACCATGCAGACAGCTTTGCCGAACTGGTGTGCTCCAACTCGCTGCGGTCCAATGAACTGTCCAACGCGGCCGGGCTGCTCAAAGAGGAACTGCGCCGGCTGGGCGGGCTCATCCTGTCCTGCGCCGACCAGACCCAGGTGGAAGCAGGCGGTGCGCTGGCGGTCGATCGCCAGGCATTCTCGGACCTGGTGACCGGGAAAATCCGGCAGCATCCGCGCATCACCGTGCGCGCTGGCGAGGTGACCGAGTTGCCCGCAGAGGGCACGGTCATCGTGGCCACCGGCCCGCTGACCTCGGACGCGCTGTTCGACGCCATCCACCGCAAGGTCGGCGGCGAGTTCCTGCACTTTTTCGACGCTGCTGCACCCATCGTCACCGCCGAATCCATCGACATGGAAAACGCCTATCTGGCTTCGCGCTACGGCAAAGGCACCGCCGATTACATCAACTGCCCGTTTACCAAAGCCGAATATGAGGCATTTTGCGCGGCGCTGACCACAGCCGAGGAAGCCCCGGTCCACGGGTTTGAGGACAAATTGGTCTTTGAAGGGTGTATGCCCATCGAGGTCAACGCCCGGCGCGGGCCGGATACCCTGCGCTTCGGTATCCTAAAACCGGTCGGCCTGCCCGACCCCAAAACCGGCCGCGACCCCTATGCCGTGCTCCAGCTGCGCCGGGATAACGCCGGCGGCACCCTCTATAACCTGGTCGGCTGCCAGACCCACCTCAAGTGGGGCGAGCAAAAGCGGATCTTTTCCATGATCCCGGCGCTGAAAAACGCCGAATTTGTGCGCTATGGCGTGATGCACCGCAATACCTTTTTGGATTCACCCCGGCTGCTCGACCACAACTATGCGCTGCGCGAGGACCGGCGCATCCGCTTTGCCGGGCAGATCACCGGCGTGGAAGGGTATGTGGAGTCTACCGCGTCGGGCTGGCTGGCCGGTGTGGCGGCTGCTTGTGCCATCCAGGGGCGGCCCGAACCTGATTTCCCGGCCATCACCGCCACCGGCGCGCTGGGACGGTATGTTTCCGACCAAACGGTGGCAAAATTCCAACCCATGAACGTCAACTTCGGCATTTTGGAGCCGCTGGGCTACAAGGTCAAGGGTAAGCGGGAAAAAAACCTGCAAATTTCTGCGCGTGCGCTCGCGTGGATTGACAGCATAAAGGGGGAACTGTAAAATGAAGATCGCAATGGATGTAATGGGCGGCGACAACGCGCCGCTGGCGCCGGTAGCGGGCGGCGTCATGGCCGCCAAAGCCTACGGCGAAGAAGTGCTGCTGGTCGGCCAGGAGGACAAAATCCAGGGTATTTTAAAGGCCCAGGGCGCCGAACATACGCCCGGCATCACGATCGTCCACGCGCCTGATGTGGTGGATATGCACGACGACCCGGCTACCGTGCTGCGGCAAAAACCGGAAAGCTCCATGGCGGTCGCGCTGAAACTGGTCAAGGACGGCAAGGCCGACGCCATCGTGTCGGCCGGTTCGACCGGTGCGCTGCTGTCGGGCGCCACGCTCATCTGCAAACGCATCAAGGGCATCCGCCGGGGTGCGCTGGCGCCGCTGATGCCGTGCGCGGGCGGCCAGGTCATGCTGGTGGACGCGGGCGCCAACACCGAATGTACCGCTGAATATTTGCTGCAATTTGCCTTTTTGGGTTCGCTGTATGCCGAAAAGATCCGCGGCGTGGACCGTCCCCGGGTGGGGTTGGTCAACAACG
The DNA here is from genome assembly GCA_904420185.1 of uncultured Butyricicoccus sp. GTDB lineage: Bacteria > Bacillota > Clostridia > Oscillospirales > Butyricicoccaceae > Butyricicoccus_B. Next base: position 9,908 of record CAJFUJ010000045.1, read on the forward strand.
GCACCGAGGATTCCAAGGGCGACCCTATGCGCAAAGAAGCCTACGCGCTGCTCACCGCCGCACATGAGGCCGGCCGCATCAATTTTGTGGGCAACGTCGAGGGTAGCATGGTGCCGCTGGGCGCGTGCGACGTGGCTGTGTGCGACGGCTTTGCAGGTAATGTGATGCTCAAGACCATCGAGGGCGTGGCCAAGTTCATGGCAGGGGAGATGAAGCACATGTTCCTGCGCTCGGCCGGGTCCAAACTGGGCTACCTGTTGTGCAAAAAGGGCGTGGATGAATTCAAAGAGCGCTTTAACCAGGACGCCATCGGCGGCGCGCCCTTCCTGGGCATCGCCCACCCGGTGATCAAGGCGCACGGCTCGTCCAACGAGATCGCGTTTATGAACGCCGTGCGGCAGGCCATCGCCTACACCAAGAGCAACATGATCGCTGATGTGGAGCAGAATATCCAGCACATGACGATCGATAAACCGTAAAGCCTTGCACAATCATCCCGGAAAACGGAGAACAACATGGTGTTTGAAAAGATGTGCCAGCTGCTGTGTGCGCAGTTTGGCGTCGAACCCGAGCAGATTACAATGGAAACCGCGCTGCAAGAGGACCTGAAGGCCGACTCGCTGGATTTGATGGAGGTAACCTGCCGTATCGAAGAAACCTTTGACGTCGGGGAAATCCGGGAGGAGGACATGGCCGGCCTGCGCACTGTGGGTGATTTGGTGCGCTTTGTGGGAGAAGAGTGAACAACTTGGTAAACGGCGAAGAAAGGAAAAGGAATATGTTGAAAGAAAAAATTGGATATGAATTTCGCCATCCGGCCCTGTTTCAAAAGGCAATGACCCATTCTTCTTACGCCAACGAGCAGCGCGCACGGCATTTGCAAAACAATGAACGGTTGGAGTTTTTGGGCGATTCGGTGCTTGGCTTTATCACGGCCGATTACCTCTATAATAAGTACCCCGAATTGCCCGAAGGCGAACTGACCAAGCTGCGCGCCGCCATTGTCTGCGAACAGGCCCTCTATGAAGTTGCGGTGGAATTCGGGGTGGATCAGGCCATCCACCTGGGCCGCGGCGAGGAGAGCGGCGGCGGCCGCCACCGGCCCAGCATCCTAGCCGACGCGGTCGAAGCGCTGCTGGGCGCCATCTATCTGGACGGCGGCATCGAGCCCGCCCGCCGGTTTGTGCTCAGCTTCATCCCCCAAAAGGCCCAAAAGGCCCGCCGGGGACAAATGTTTAAGGATTATAAGACGGTCTTGCAGGAAATCGTGCAGAAAAACCGCCAGGAAACCCTGGAATACCGCCTGGCCAGCACCAGCGGCCCCGACCACGACAAGACCTTCGAAATGGAGCTGCTGCTCAATTCCAACGTGTTCGCCCGCGGTACCGGCCACAGCAAAAAGGAAGCCGAACAGATGGCCGCTAAGCAGGCGCTGGAAATGATGGGGTACCAGTAAGCCCAGATCGGCGCTACAAAAAAGGGGAAAGCCGGAAAACGTGGGAACAACTCGCGCGCTCCGGCTTTTTTGTGTCCAAGTTATGAAATTTCGGAAGGGCGCGTTGAATATGGACGTAGAACGTGATACACTGTTAGTATCACAATTTCAGCGCATAAATGAGGATGCTGCATGGTTTTAAAAAGTTTACTGCTGCAAGGGTTTAAATCCTTCCCAGACAAAACCGAAATCCGGTTCTTGGGCGGGATGACCGCCATTGTCGGGCCCAATGGCAGCGGAAAATCCAATATTGCCGACGCGCTGCGCTGGGTGCTGGGGGAGCAGTCCTCCCGCTCGCTGCGCGGCGCCAAGATGGAGGATGTCATCTTCAGCGGCGCGCAAAAGCGCAGCCCAGTCGGGTTTGCGGAGGTGTCGCTCATTCTGGATAATTCCGAGGGCGTCTTTGCCTCCGAACACACCGAGATTATGATCACCCGCCGCTATTACCGTTCGGGTGAGAGCGAATACGCCATCAATAAGCGCCGCTGCCGGCTCAAGGACATCCACGAGCTGTTCATGGACACCGGCTTGGGGCGCGACGGCTATTCCATCATCGGTCAGGGCCGCATCGACGAAATCCTGTCGCTCAAAAGCGAGGACCGCCGGGAGGTGTTTGAGGAAGCCGCTGGGATCACCAAGTTCCGCGCCCGCAAAGAGGAAGCCGAACGCAAGCTGGACGCTGCCGGCGAGAACTTGGCCCGCATTGACGACCTGTACAGCGAGCTGGAAAACCAGGCCGGCCCGCTGGAAAAGCAGGCGGACAAGGCCCAGCGCTTTTTGCTGCTGCGCGACGAACTGCGCGAACTCGAGGTGTCGCTCTGGCTGGAGGAGCTGGCGCGGCTGCGCGACGACCCGGCCCCGGCCCACTTGCAGACTTGCGCCGGGCAGCTCGAGCAGACCAGACAAGCGCTGGCCGGTCTGTACACCCGGGCCGAGGAGCTGGGTACACAAATGCGCCAAAAGGATGTCGAGGCCGATAACCTGCGCCGGGCGTTGCACGAATGCGAGCAGCAGGCCGCCGGCCGGCAGAGCCGCTGCGCGGTGCTGGCCGCCGACATCCAGCACTACGAGGAAAACCGGGCGCGGGCCGAGCGGGAGCAGGCCCAGCAGGCCGGGCAGGCCCAGGCCCTGGCCGGGCAGCAGGATGCCCGGCAGCAAAAATGCGCCGCGCTCGAAGCCGCCTATGCGCGCTGCCAGCAGCAGCTGCAGGACATGGAGCAGGCCGTCGGGGCGCAGACCCAAAAGCGCGACGAGGCCCACAAGCGGCAAACCCAGATCGAAGAACAGATCGCTGTGCAGCAGGGGACAAACTTTCAGCTGGCGCTCGACCGCACGGCCGCCCAGGCCGGGTTGGACGGCATGGACGCCCGGCAGGACACGCTGGCGCGCGACCTCGCCGCAGCCGGTGACCAGCTGGCCGCCGAAGAGCGGGTGCAGCAGGGGTATGCCGGCAAGCTGGAGCAGGTACGGGCCCAGCTGCCCGCCCTGCAAGGCCGCTTGGACGCGCTGCGCGCCCAGCAGGCCGGGCTGGACCGCCAGGCCCAGGCCCAGGCCGACGCGCTGCGCCAGGCCCAGGCCGCCTACACCGACAACCAAAACCGCATCGCCATGCTGCGCGACATGCAAAAAGAGTACGAGGGCTTTTCCCAGGCCGTGCGGCGCACCATGAAGCGGGCCGAAAGCGGCGCGCAAAAGGGAATACACGGCCCAGTCTCGGCGCTGCTGACCACCGATGCGCGGTTCGTCACCGCCGTCGAAACCGCGCTGGGCGCGGCGGCTTCCCACATCGTCGTGGATACGGCCGCGGATGCCAAGGCGGCCATCGATTTTTTAAAGCGCAGCGGCAGCGGACGCGCTACCTTCCTGCCCCTGGATACCATCCGCCCGGCCCGGCTCAAGGAGGACGGGCTGGACAAGCAGCCGGGCTGCTTTGGCACGGCCGACGCGCTGACCGAATGCGAGGCGCGGTACCGTCCGATTGTGCAGAACCTGCTGGCCCGCACGGCCGTGGCCCAGGACCTGGACGCCGCACTGGCGCTGGCGCGCGCCTACCACCATCGCTTCCGCATCGTCACGCTGGACGGGCAGGTGGTGCAGGCGGGCGGCGCGATGACCGGCGGGTCGGTGTCCAAGACCACCGGCGCGCTGGCGCGCGCGGATGCGCTGCGCCGCTTGGAACAGGAGCAGAGTGGGCTGCAAGCGCGGCAGGCCGTGGCCGAACAGGCCTTGCAGGCGGCCAAACAGGACACCGCCCGCCTGGCTGAACGCTATCAACAGATCGAGGACGAAAAAAACCGGTGCGCGGCCGAACAGGACCGGCTCACCGCGCTGATGGCCCAGCACGGCGCGCTGCTGCAAACCGTGCGCACCCGGTACGAGGGCCTTGGGCGCGAGCAGGACAACATGGATGCCGCCAGACAGGCCTACCAGGACACCATCGCCCAAAAGACCGAGCAGCTGGCGGCAGCCCAGCAGGCGCTCGACCGGTTGGAAGCCGACCGCCGTGCCGCCCAGACCGAGGAGCAGGCGGCAAACGAATCCCTGACCGAATATGCCGCCCAGCAGATCGCGTTGCGCACGGCTGCCGCCGAAAACCGCACCGAAGCTGCCGCCGAAGGCCGCGCGCTGGAGGATTTGCAGCGGCTGCGGCAGGAGGTCGAGCAGGGCCTGCAAGACGCCGAGCGCCGGTTTGCTGTGCTGACCGAACAAATCGCGCAAAGCCGCACAGCACTGCGGCGCGAGGAGCAGGACGCCCAGCAGGACGCCGCCCGCGCCGAAAGCCTGCGCGCCCAAATCGCCGGCGCCGCCCAGCAGCGCTTGCAGCTGGAAGCCGAAAAAACCAAGACCGACCGCCAGGCCCAGGAGCAAAACGAACAGATCCACCGCCTGGCGCGCGAAAACGACCGGCTCGAAGCCCGCTGCAACCAGATCCGTGAGCGGGAAAACCAGATCCTCACCCAGATGTGGGACAGCTACGAATTGACGCCCGGTTCGGCCACCCAGCAGGCGGCACAAGCCGGCGACGTGCCTGCCGCGCAAAAGCGCGCCCAGGCGCTGCGCGACCAGATCCGCAGCCTGGGGCATATCAATTTGGACGCGGTCGAGGAGTACCGCGCACTTTCCGAACGCATCGCCTTTTTGGGCGGGCAGAAAGCCGACCTGGAAGCCGCCCAGCGCGACTTGCGCCAGGTCATCGGCCAGCTGACCGTCCAGATGAAGGAGATCTTTTCGTCCGAGTTTGCCAAGCTCAACGCCTACTTTGGGCAGACCTTCCGCGAAATTTTCGGCGGCGGCCATGCCCGTCTGGAGCTGGCCGATACCTCGGATGTGCTGCACTGCGGCATCGACATCTTGGTGTCGCCCCCCGGCAAGAGCATCAAAACCCTCACCCTGCTGTCGGGCGGCGAACGGGCCTTTGTGGCGATTGCGCTGTATTTCGCCATCCTCAAGCTGCGCCCCGCCCCCTTTTCGGTGCTCGACGAGATCGAAGCCGCCCTGGACGACGTCAATGTGGCCCGGTTTGCCCAGTACGTCCGCCGCTTGTCCGACCAGACCCAGTTCATCGTCATTACCCACCGGCGCGGTACCATGGAGGCTTCGGACATGCTCTATGGCGTGACCATGCAGGAGCGGGGGGTGAGCCGGCTGCTCATGCTCAACTTGGACGAAGCGGTGCAGCAAAGCAGTTAAAAAACCCAAACCAGCAAATCGCAGATAAAAGGAGTATGTATGGGATTTTTCGATAAAATCAAAAGCGGACTGAAAAAAACGACCGAAGCGGTCAGCCAGCAGTTCGAAGATATCATGGCCTCGTTCGTGTCGGTGGACGACGACCTGCTCGATGAGTTGGAAGAAGCCATGATTTTGTCCGACTTGGGGGCGGGCGTGGCTGCCAAGGCGCGGGAGGAGCTCAAAAAACGCGCCCAGCACCAAAAGGTCAACACCGCTTCCGAGCTGCGCGCACTGCTCAAAGAGGTGCTCACCGACATGATGCTGCCCGATGCCGGGCTGGATACCGCGGGCGCCCCGGCGGTGATTTTGGTCATCGGCGTCAACGGTGTGGGCAAGACCACCTCCATCGGCAAACTGGCAGCCCGGTACACGGCCGAGGGCAAGCGGGTCATGTTGGCCGCTGCCGACACCTTCCGCGCCGCTGCCGCCGACCAGCTGGAAATCTGGGCTGGGCGGGCAGGCGCCGACATCGTGCGCCACGGCGAGGGCGCCGACCCGGCAGCGGTGGTGTTCGACGCCATCGCCGCCGCCAAGGCCCGCGGCTGCGATGTCATCATCGTGGACACGGCCGGCCGGCTGCACAACAAGACCAACCTGATGAACGAGCTGGCCAAAATCGACCGCATCCTCACCCGCGAGCTGCCCGACGCTTCGCGCGAGACCCTGCTGGTGCTCGACGCCACCACCGGCCAAAACGCCGTCCACCAGGCCGAGGAGTTCAACAAGGCTGCCAAACTCACAGGCATCATCCTGACCAAGCTGGACGGCACGGCCAAGGGCGGCATTGTGGTGGCCATTTCGGCCGGGCTGGGCGTGCCGGTCAAGCTGGTCGGTGTGGGCGAAGGCGTGGACGACCTGATGGACTTCAGCCGCGCCGACTTTATCGAAGCGCTGCTGCCTGCGGCGGAAACCTAAGGAGGACACCATGGCAAGACCGGATTTGAGGCGCAACGACGAAATGCGCAAGGTGAAAATCACCACCGATTATACCATCTACGCCGAAGGCTCGGTGCTCATCGAGGTGGGCGACACGCGGGTGCTGTGTACGGCCACGGTGGAAGAAACAACCCCGGCATTCCTCAAGGATACCGGGCTCGGGTGGGTGACAGCTGAATATTCCATGCTGCCGCGCGCCACCCACACCCGTAAAAAGCGGGATATCAAGACCCTGAAGCTGGATGGCCGCTCAAGCGAAATCCAACGGCTGATCGGCCGCGCGCTGCGCGCGGTGGTGGACCGCAAGGCGCTGGGCGAACGACAGATTATCATCGACTGCGACGTGCTCCAGGCCGACGGCGGCACCCGCTGCGCCAGCATCACGGGCGGCTATGTGGCGCTGTATCTGGCCTGCAAAAAGCTGCTCGACACAGGGGTCATCGAACGTATGCCGCTCACCGACGCGGTTTCGGCCGTTTCGGTCGGGATCTTTGAGGACGAAGCGGTGCTCGACCTCAACTACGCCGAGGACAGCCGGGCCATTGCCGACTGCAATGTGGTGATGACCGGGTCAGGGGACTTCGTGGAGATCCAGGGCACCGGCGAGGGCCGGCCCTTCACGCGCGAAGAACTGACCAAACTGCTGTCGCTGGGCAAAAAGGGGACAGCGAAACTGTGCCGCGCCCAGCGGAAGGCGCTCGGTTTGCGCGCACCGGAGCAGGAGGAATAAGATGCAATTTGTACTCGCTTCCCACAATCAGAAAAAATTGCGCGAATTGCGTGAAATTTTAGGCGGGCTGGGCATCGAAGTCGTGCCGCTGCCCGATGATGCGCCTGTCCCAGAGGAAACCGGGGATACGTTCGAGGAGAACGCGCACATCAAGGCCCAATCGGCTGCGGCGTTCACCGGATTGCCAGCGCTGGCCGACGACTCCGGCCTGTGCGTGGACGCTTTGGGCGGCGCGCCTGGTGTGCATTCGGCCCGCTACTGTGAGGGGACCGATGGCGACCGCAACGCGCTGCTGCTGCAAAATATGGCGGGACAGGACAACCGCGCCTGCCGGTTCGTGTGCGTGGCGGCCTGCGTGTTCCCAGACGGGCGGTCGTTTACCGTGCGCGGCGAATGCCAAGGGGTGCTGCTGCGCCAAAGCCAGGGCCAAGGCGGTTTTGGGTATGACCCGCTGTTTTTCGTGCCGGAATTTGGCTGCACTTTTGCAGATCTCGCGCCCGCGGACAAAAACCGCATCTCCCACCGGGGACGGGCGCTGCGGCAGCTGGCCGAAACATTACAAGCGTATACAACATAAATGCCCGCATTTGCTGCGGGAACAAGATGATTTGAAGAAAGGTAGGAGAGCGTTTGATGCTCACAAGTAAGCAACGCGCGCAGCTGCGGCGGCTGGCCAATCCGCTGGCTGTGACGCTGCACATCGGCAAAGAGGGTGTGACAGAGGGGGTGACCTCCCAATTGGAGGTGCTGCTGGAAAATCACGAGCTGGTCAAGGGCAAGGTCCTGGAAAGCGCTTTTGCAACGCCGAAGGAGGTGGCGCAGGCGCTGTGCGAACAGACCGGCGCCGACGGTGTGCAGGTGATCGGGACCAAATTTGTGCTGTACCGGCCGTCGTCCGACCCGGACAAGCGCAAAATCGTGTTGGAGAACTAAGCGGATGCGGACCGGAATTTTGGGTGGGACCTTTAACCCACCCCATTATGGACACTTGTATGCGGCCCGTCATGTGCGCGACGCGTTGGAGTTGGACAAGGTGCTCTTTATCCCCACCAACTTGCCGCCGCACAAAAAACTGCCACCCGGCTCGGCCAACACCGCGCAGCGCTGCGAAATGGTCAAGCAGATGCTCGCAGGGCTGGACTGGGCTGAAATGAGCAGCGTGGAAATTGAGCGCGGCGGCGCCAGCTACACGGTGGACACCCTGCGCGCGCTGCGGGCCGCCCACCGCTATGGCGAATTGTTCCTCATCATGGGGACCGACATGCTCATGACGCTGGACACCGGGTGGCGCGACCCAGAGGAAATCTGCCGGTTGTGCGCGCTGGCGGTGGTGGCCCGCGCGCCGGGTGAGCAGCAGGCACTCCAGCAAAAAGCCCAGGCGCTGCGGCAAAAATTTCAGGCCGATATCCGCCTGGTCGATTGCCCGGTGGTCGAAATTTCTTCCACACAAATCCGGCGTGGGCAGGCGCTTACGCAAATGCTGCCACCCGCCGTTTATCAATACATTGAGCAAAACCGGTTGTATCTGGGGGACGTCTGAAAATTCCCCGCGCACAGACGGGAAACCCCTAAAACATAGACGTGAAAGGCGGTTTTTATAATGCTCTACGACGAAAAAATGCGCACGGATATTCTCTCGCGGCTCAGCGGATACCGGCTGGAGCACACGCTCGGCTGCGAGCAGGCTGCCATGGAACTGGGGCTGCGGTTTGGGGAGGATACCGAGAAATGCTCCCTTGCCGCCGTGCTCCACGACATTACAAAAAGACTTTCTCGCGAAGAACAGTTGTATTTATGCGATAAATACGGTATAATACCGTGTGATGTTGAAAAAATGGAATGGAAGATGTTGCACGGAAAGACGGCAGCCGCAATTGCGCAGAGAGAATACCATGCGCCGCCGGAAATCGTGCATGCAATCGCCTATCATACAACCGGTTGCGCGAAGATGACAACACTCGACAAAATCCTCTATTTGGCGGACTTTATCGAGCCGACGCGCGATTTTAAAGGGGTAGAGCCAGCGCGTGCGCTGGCCAAGCGGGATATGGATCAAGCCCTGCTGTATTGCTTTGACTATTCGCTGAGCGATCTGATTGAGCGGGGAAAACTCATACATAAAGACACGTTCGAGGCGCGCAATTGGCTGATTTGGCAAGGGGTCCAGCGCGTCTGACGGTGCATTAGGAGGCAACCAAGCATGAAAATTTTTGGCGGCAGCGGTTCGCGGAGCATCCGTGGGGCAGAAAAACCGAAAAAACCACAGCCGGCCGCCCACGTGGCGCCCGTAAACCAACAAGTAGCAGCCAAAAGGGTGAAAAAACCTTGGTCGGCCGCAAAAAAGGTGATATTATCCATTTTGATCGTGCTGCTGGCTATGGTCACGGCAGCCGGTGTATGGGTGGCGACCAACGTCCGCCCACCCAGCCTGGCAGATGACCACGTCAACGACACGACCGTGAACGACCCGGTCAACGGCGACGACCCGACCATTAACCTCAACATGGGCGACCGGATCGACGATTTCTTTACGTTTGTCGTGTGTGCGACCGACATCGATGAGACGCGCACCGACAACATCATGGTCGTCGCATTCGACACCAACAACCATACGGTCAATGTCATGAACATCCCGCGCGACACCATGTCTAACGTCGATCGCTCGGGTGCAAACCGCAAGATCAACGCGGCATATGGCACATCGGACGGCATCGAAGAGACCAAAAGACAAATTCGCAAACTGATGGGCTTTACGCCGGATAAATACATCGTTGTAAACTTCCAGGGCATCGCGGATATCGTCGATGCGATTGGCGGCGTAGACTATGAGATCCCCTTCCCGATGATGTACTCGGACCCGGTACAGGATTTGGAAATTAATTTCCCGGAGGCAGGACTGCAACACTTGGACGGCGAGGAGGTCGTGGAGTTCTTGCGTTGGCGTAAGAATGGCAGCGGCTATACCCAATATGTGCCGGACGAATACCTCAACGGCGACGAAACCCGCATCCAAAAACAGCAGGAATTTTTGATGTACTTGGCACGCGAGGTGCTTACGCTCAAAAACGCGGTGAACGTCAAATCGATTGCAGATGCCGTGTTTGACAATGTCAAGACCGATATTACCGCGGGTGAGATGCTCTGGCTGGCCGGACAGGCCTTCCAAATCGACACCACAAACGGTATCCAGATGTTTACCCTGCCCGGCTACGCGGCCATGAGTACAGCTGGAACCAATACCGAATATTCCTTCTATTTTGTCAATGAGGATGAGGCGCTCGACCTCATCAACCAGTATTTCAATCCCTACGACAAAGAGATTACAAGCCTGGACCTGGTATCCGGTCCTACACGCGGCAGCTCTTCCTCCAGCCGTTACGATGAGGACGAGGAAGAGAGCAGCCACCGTACGTCCAGCAGCGATGACAGAGGCTCATCGGGCTCGTCAGGCTCGTCCAACCGGGACGATGACAGCAGCTCTTCGAGCGGCAGCTCGGGCAGCTCGGACAGCGGTTCGTCGGGCGGCAGCTCAGGCGGCTCAGGCGGCTCAGGCGGCTCAGGCGGCTCGGACAGCGGCTCGTCGGGCGGCAGCGCGGGCGGCTCGGACAGCGGCTCGTCGGGCGGCAGCTCGGGCGGCTCGGACAGCGGTTCTTCGGGCGGCAGCTCAGGCGGCTCGGACAGCGGCTCGTCGGGCGGCAACTCGGGCGGCTCGGACAGCGGCTCTTCGGGCGGCAGCTCGGGCGGCTCGGACAGCGGCTCGTCGGGTGACAGCTCGGGCGGCTCGGACAGCGGCTCATCGGGCGGCAGCTCGGGCGGTTCGGACAGCGGCTCGTCGGGCGGGGAATCTTCGGGCGGTTCTTCGGGCGGCGAAACAACCAGCGACCCGGAAGCATAAAGGAAAGGAGTGCCAAGATTGGACGCACAAGAACTTGTTAAATATGCCTGCGAAGCGCTGCTTGAGCGAAAAGGGCAGAACCTTGAAGTACTGCATATCGAGGAGCTGACAACCCTGACCGAGTATTTTGTCATATGCTCGGCGACCTCGACAACCCAGGTCAAAGCGCTGGCAGACAATGTAGAATACCACCTCAAATACGACCACGATGTGATGCCGCACCATGTAGAGGGATTTGAATCCTCCTCTTGGATTCTGCTCGATTACGGCAGTATGCTGGTGCACATCTTCCTGCCCGAAACCCGGGACTTCTACCGGCTGGAAAATCTATGGAAGGACGGCGAAAAGGTCCCGCTCGCCGATTTGGGCGTTGACGCATAACAAAACAGGGAAAGACCGTGCGCGCCTTACCCTTTACTCTCTATCAACATTTTGGGGGAAACACCGTTGAATAAGTACGAACACAAACAAATTGAAGAAAAATGGCAAGCCATTTGGGACGAGAAGGCGTGCTTTGTCGCGCCGCAGGACTACACAAAGCCGAAATTTTATGCCCTTGTCGAGTTCCCATACCCGTCCGGTAAAGGCCTGCATGTAGGCCACCCGCGCTCCTACACGGCGCTGGATATTGTGGCGCGTAAAAAGCGGATGCAGGGCTATAACGTGCTCTATCCGATGGGCTGGGATGCCTTTGGCCTGCCCACCGAAAACTACGCCATCAAACACCATGTCCCGCCGGCTATGGTGACCCAGAGAAATATCGCGCGCTTTAAAAGCCAGCTCAAATCCCTGGGCCTTTCGTTCGACTGGTCGCGCGAGATCAACACCACAGACCCCAGCTATTACAAATGGACCCAGTGGATCTTCTTGCAGCTTTTCAAACATGGCTTGGCCTACAAAAAGGAAATGAGCGTAAACTGGTGCACCTCGTGCAAATGCGTGCTGGCCAACGAAGAGGTCGTGGGCGGCGTGTGCGAGCGCTGCGGCAGCGAGGTCATCCGTAAGACCAAAACCCAGTGGATGCTGGCGATCACCAAGTATGCCCAGCGCTTGATCGATGACCTGGACGACGTCGATTACATCGAGCGGGTCAAGGTGCAGCAGAAAAACTGGATCGGCCGCTCGACCGGCGCCGAGGTCGATTTCAAGACCACCGAGGGCGACACGCTGACCGTCTACACCACCCGCCCGGATACCCTGTTCGGTGCGACCTATATGGTCATCTCGCCCGAGCATCCGGCGGTTGAAACCTGGGCAGGCAAGCTGAAAAACATCGATGCAGTACGCGCTTACCGCGACGAAGCTGCCCATAAATCCGATTTTGAACGAACCGAACTCAACAAAAACAAAACCGGCGTGCAGCTGGACGGCGTGGCGGCCATCAACCCGGTCAGCGGCCAGGAGATCCCGATCTTTGTGTCCGACTATGTGCTCATGGGCTACGGTACGGGTGCGATTATGGCGGTGCCGGCCCACGACGAACGCGACTGGGAGTTTGCAAAAAAATTTGGATGCCAAATCGTCGAGGTTGTATCCGGCGGCGAGGACGTGCAAAAGGCGGCCTTTACGGCCAAGGATGAGACCGGCATTTTGGTCAACTCGGATTTCCTCAACGGCAAAACGGTCAAGGATGCTATCCCGGCCATGATCGAATGGCTGGAGCAAAAGGGCATCGGCCGCGCCAAGGTGCAATACAAGCTGCGCGACTGGGTATTCTCCCGGCAGCGCTACTGGGGGGAACCCATCCCGCTGGTGTACTGCGACAAGTGCGGCTGGGTGGCCATCCCCGAGGATCAGCTGCCGCTTGAGCTGCCTGAGATACAAACCTATGAACCGACCGATACCGGCGAATCGCCGCTGGCCCGTATGACCGACTGGGTCAACACCACCTGCCCGTGCTGCGGCGGCCCGGCAAAGCGCGAAACCGACACCATGCCGCAATGGGCAGGCTCGTCGTGGTACTTCCTGCGCTACATGGACCCCCACAACGACCAGGCACTGGCCTCCAAGGAGGCGCTCGAATATTGGTCGCCGGTCGATTGGTACAACGGCGGCATGGAACACACCACGCTGCATCTGCTGTATAGCCGCTTCTGGCACAAGTTCCTGTATGACATCGGCGTGGTACCCACCAAGGAGCCCTATGCCAAGCGCACCAGCCACGGCATGATTCTCGGTGAAAACGGTGAGAAAATGTCCAAGAGCCGCGGCAATGTGGTCAATCCGGACGAAATCGTGGAGACCTACGGCGCCGATACCATGCGCCTGTATGAGATGTTCATCGGAGACTTCGAAAAGGCTGCGCCTTGGAGCCCCAAGTCCATCAAGGGCTGCCGCCGCTTCTTAGAGCGCATCTGGAACCTGCTGGATGAGGTCCAGGACGGCGATACCTATTCCAAGACCCATGAGACCCTCATGCACAAGACCATCAAAAAGGTGAGCGAGGATATCGAAAACCTCAAGGCCAACACCGCCATCGCCGCGCTCATGACCATGGTCAACGAATTCTACGACAAGGGCGTCAACCGGGCAGAGTATAAGACCCTGTTGACCCTGGTGAACCCCTTCGCACCCCACATCACCGAAGAGCTGTGGCAAATGCTGGGTGAAACGAGCATCCTTTCGCTCGCCCCCTGGCCGGCCTACGAAGAGGACAAAACCGTGGAAGATACCATTGAGATCGGTGTACAGGTCAACGGTAAGCTCAAGGCCACCATCCAACTGCCGGTGGACTGTGAGCAGCAACTGGCAATTGATACCGCGCTGGCGAACGACAAGGTTCAGCGGGCGGTTGAAGGCAAGCAGATGGTTAAAACCATCGTCGTAAAAAATAAAATCGTCAACCTGGTTGTGAAGTAATTTATAAAAAAACTTGACAAGACAACGCCCAAAGCATATAATAATTTTACGGTCCTATTTTTATGGTGTTTTGCGCCATAAAATAGCAATTATACTGCTGGCCGTGCGTTTAAGCGTCCGGTTACGGTTCGCGCGGAGGGAGGGAAAACGATGTCGGAAGTCCGCGTAAAGGAAAATGAATCCTTGGACAGTGCGCTGAGAAGATTCAAGCGTTCCTGTGCAAAGGCGGGTGTGCTTTCCGAGCTCCGCAAGCGTGAGCATTATGAAAGCCCGAGCGTGAAGCGCCGCAAGAAATCTGAGGCGGCTCGCGCTAAAAAGCGTAAGTACAGATAAAATACTGTCCGCAACAAGCGCCGGAGGGAATCCCCTCCGGCGCTTTTGGCATACGCCTCTTGGGCCTGTGTGTGGGCCTCCAATTGTGAAGATTCGTTCATAAATTCTTGAAAAATCCTTCATAAAACGGTCACGAATTGGACACAAAGATTCGGTAAGATAATATCAGTTCAAACGAGGACCCCTTCCTCGTGAGAACACTCCTTTTATCCCCCTATTTTTACCCCTCTTTTTCATCCTCGCCATCCCCCTGGCGAGAAAACCAAAGGAGATCCCCCTCTCCTTTCCTCTTTTTCAACCACTCTTTTTACCGAGGCAAAAACGCTTGGAATCCCCCTTCCAGGCGTTTTTGTTTTTTTACCACAAAATTTGCAGCAGCAAGGTCAAAAACAGCCCAGGTACGCCCAATAGGGCGGTCAACGCGATGGACAGCCAGTTGATCGTGATCGTCAGCCCTGCCAGCGAGCCGAAAACCCCGGCAATTGTCAGCCCAATTACGCCGAAACAGCCGTTTACCACCAGCTTGAGCCCCCAGCGCACGGGCGAGAAAAGTGCACCCAGTGCAAGCAGCGCCAGCAGCCCAAGTGCAGCGTAAAATAGGGCGGTTGTCAACTCCATCCTGTCACCACCTCCTGCAATTTTATGTATATGCGGATGGGGGACAGGCGATGCATGTTTCTTGCCCGGGTGGGGCAGCCTTCCTTGCCTGCGTTCTTTCGAGAAAGAAAGAGGAAGGGAATTTGACGAAAGGCCAAACGATTGTTATAATAGTCATAAATGTGAACCCAAAGGAAATGGAGAGGCGCAAATGAAAAAAGCCGAATATGGCAATGAAAGTATCTCATCGCTCAAGGGCGCGGACCGGGTCCGCAAACGTCCCGGCGTTATTTTCGGATCGGACGGGCTGGAGGGCTGCGAACACGCAGTGTTTGAGATCCTGTCCAACTCCATCGACGAGGCGCGCGAAGGGTACGGCAGCGAGATCGTGGTCACCCGCTACGCCGACGGCTCAATCGAGGTAGAGGACCACGGCCGCGGCATCCCCATCGAATGGAATGAGGGCGAACAACGCTATAACTGGGAACTGGTGTTCTGCGAACTGTACGCAGGCGGCAAATATAAGAACAACGAGGGCGAAAATTATGAGTTCTCGTTGGGGCTCAACGGCCTTGGCACCTGCGCGACCCAGTACGCCTCCGAATATATGGACGCCGTGATCGTACGCGACGGGTTTGAGTATACCCTGCACTTTGAAAAGGGCGAGAACAAAACCGGCACGCCCGAGGGCTTTGTCAAAAAACCATCCACCTCCCGCCGCACCGGCAGCAAAATCCGCTGGCGGCCCGACTTGGATGTGTTTACCGATATCAACATCCCGCTTTCCTATTTCGAGGACACGTTGAAACGGCAGGCAGTGGTGAACAACAAACTGCGGTTTATCTTGCGCGACCAGCAGGGCAGCAAGTTCCAGACCGAGGAGTTCTGCTACCAAAACGGCATTTCCGATTACGTCGCTGAACTGGCCGGGGAAAACCCGCTCACGTCGGTGCGGTATCTGGAAACCGAACGCCAGGGCCGTGACCGCGCCGACAAACCCGAATACCGCGTCAAGCTCAGCTGTGCGTTTTGTTTTTCCTCGGCGGTCAGCCGGGTGGAGTATTACCACAACTCCTCCTGGTTGGAATATGGCGGCGCGCCTGACAAAGCCGTGCGCTC
The DNA here is from genome assembly GCA_904420185.1 of uncultured Butyricicoccus sp. Classification (GTDB taxonomy): domain Bacteria; phylum Bacillota; class Clostridia; order Oscillospirales; family Butyricicoccaceae; genus Butyricicoccus_B. The sequence continues at coordinate 25,604 of CAJFUJ010000045.1, forward strand.
GGCCTTTGTGTCGGCCATTGACGCCTATCTCAAGCAGCAGGGCAAGTATCAGAAAAGCGAGAGCAAGATTTCCTTCCAGGACGTGCTCGATTCGCTGGTGCTGGTCACCAACGGGTTTTCGACCTACACGTCCTACGAGAACCAGACCAAGAAATCGATTACAAACAAATTCATCCAGGAAGCCATGACCGACTTCCTCAAGCAGGGGTTGGAGGTCTACTTCATCGAAAACAAGGGCGAAGCCGACAAAATCGCCGAGCAGATCCTCATCAACAAGCGCAGCCGCGAACAGGCCGAAAAAGCCCGGCTCAATATCAAGAAAAAGCTGTCCGGCAATCTGGATGTGTCCAACCGGGTGGCCAAATTCGTTGATTGCCGCACCAAGGATGTGTCCCGGCGGGAACTGTACATCGTCGAGGGCGATTCGGCGCTCGGTTCGGTCAAGCAGGGCAGGGACGCCGAGTTCCAGGCGGTCATGCCGGTGCGCGGCAAGATTTTGAACTGTCTTAAGGCCGATTACGGCAAGATCTTCAAAAACGAGATCATCACCGATCTGCTCAAGGTGCTCGGCTGCGGGGTCGAGGTGCAGACCAAGGCGTCCAAGGATATGTCGGCCTTTGATTTAAATGGCCTGCGCTGGAACAAGGTGGTCATCTGCACCGATGCCGATGTGGATGGCTTCCAGATCCGCACACTCATCCTGACCATGCTCTACCGGCTCACACCCACCCTCATCGAAAAGGGGTATGTCTACATCGCTGAGTCGCCGCTTTATGAGATCACCTACAAGGATAAGAGCTACTTTGCGTTCGACGAGAACGAAAAAGCGGCCATCCTCAAAAAACTCGAGGGCAAAAAACTCCTCATCCAGCGCTCCAAGGGCTTGGGCGAAAACGAGGCCGACATGATGTGGGAAACCACCATGAACCCGGCTTCCCGCCGGCTCATCCGCGTTGAGCCCGAGGACGCCAAACGTACCGCTGAAATGTTCGACCTGCTGCTGGGCGACAACCTGGCCGGCCGCAAAGAGTATATCGCGGAAAATGGTTATGCTTACCTAGAGCTAGCCGATATATCGTAAAAAGAGAACAAGAAGAGAAATAAAAAGAGAAGTCAAAACCGCCCGTTTATGCGGACGGATACGGCCTGCCGTGGCGTTCCCGCCGCCCAAGGCCGCAAAAAGGGGAAAGAAGGGAAACGGTATGTTCTGTGAGAACTGCGGCGCAAAATTGGAAAAGGACGCGCGTTTTTGCAGCGATTGCGGGGCAGCCGTCCAGGCCGGGCCCCAGCCCGCCGCGGACGGCGACGCACCCCAAAAGGATGTGAGCGCTGCTTTGCCAAAGCAAGCCACAGCCCTTGCGCCTGCCGAAGGCGCGCCCAAAACAGCTGTGCAATCCCCAGAGCCCGCACAGCCGCAAGGACCGGCGCATGACTTGCGCGCCGCATTTGCCGCGCGCTATGATGCGCTGCGGCGCGCCCTACATGAAAAAAAGGCGGCCTTGCAGCAGGCTTGGCAGGCCCGCCGCCGTGTCTCCGAACAGGACATCCCAGACCAAGAGGATGCAGCGCAATCGGCCGAAAAAGTGGCACAGTCCGCAGATACGGCGGATAATCCGGCCGAGAAGGCGGCACAATCCGCAGATACGGCGGATAATCCGGCCGAGAAGGCAGCACAATCCGCAGATACGGCGGATAATCCGCCCGAAAAGGCGGCACAGTCCGCAGATACGGCGGATAATCCGGCCGAGAAGGCGGCACAGTCCGCGGATACGGCGGATAAGCCAGCC
>CAJFUJ010000046.1 GCA_904420185.1 uncultured Butyricicoccus sp.
GGGCTGGCAGTCAATCAGGATATGGGAATACTGTCCCTTCACGGTGTCCAGATACTGCCGCAGGATGGTCTCCCGGCTCATGGCGTTCACCAGTGACACCTCCATGCCGGACAGCTGGATGTCGGCGGGCATGAGGTCCACGCCCTCCGGGTGGTGCAGGATGCCCTCTCCGGGGCGCAGCGGCTCATCCATCAGGATGCGGCCCATTGCGTCCGAGAGGGTGAAGGGCAACATGTCCGGTTGCGGGTTGCCCAGGCTGATAGTCAGGCTGGCCTGCGGGTCAGCGTCCACCAGCAGCACCTTCTTCCCGGTCTGGGCCAGCCCGATGCCTAAATTGGCGCAGGTGGTCGTTTTGCCGACGCCGCCCTTCTGGTTGGCGACGGTGATGATTTGAGTATTCAAAGATCAATTCCTCCTTAAAACAGAAAAAGCCACTCAAGTTTCCTTGAATGGCCTAAGTAAGTTAAAAAGCCACCTATTTCAAAAAATAAGCGGCTTTATTGCATTATTCAGTTTTATTTAGCAGTTGTGACCGTCTTTTAGCTCACACGTGGGCCAGCAGACCGATGCAGATGTGTTTGCTCGGTTTTTTGCTTTGTTCGCCCGTAAAAACGCCTCCTCTCGTAAAACGTACCGCTACATTATAGCACAAGCGGCGCGTGCCGTCGAGATCGGGCACAAAATGCGCGGCAGCTTCTTTGGGGATTGCCCCGGCAAAAAGATGACCGGCTTTTGTCCTGCGCGATGCAAATTGGTGCAAAAGCACAAAATCCGCGCCCGCGGCAAGAAAATCCGGCAATCGCCTTGCATTCATAGGGGGTTGTGGTAAAATAAATGGGTATCGTACAAATCGAAGGGGGAAGCCCTTCTTTTTTATCTGGAATGCAGTATCTTTGAAATTCGGAGCGATTGTTTATGATGGATTGGAACTATCTTGCGGACAAACTGTTCCCGCATATCACCCAAACCCCGGCACAGGTCGAGGCGCGTTATCCCAAGCGCCAGCTGCCCGAAGGGGCCAAGGTCACCCGCATGGGCCCCAGCCCGACCGGCTTTATGCACCTGGGCAACCTCTACGGCGCGCTGGTGGACGAGCGCCTGGCCCATCAGTCGGGCGGCGTGTTTTACCTGCGCATCGAGGACACCGACAAAAAGCGCGAGGTCGAGGGCGGCGTGCAGACCATTCTCGACGCTTTTTCCGCCTTTGGCCTGCCCTTTGACGAGGGCGTGACAAACGAGGGCGAAACCGGCGCCTACGGCCCCTACCGCCAAAGCCAGCGCGCGGCCATTTACCAGACCTTTGTCAAGGCGCTCATGGCGCGCGGGCTGGCCTACCCCTGCTTTTGCACCGAGCAGGAGCTGGCCGCCGCCCACGAGCAGCAGGAGCAAAACAAGGAAAACTTCGGCTACTACGGCAAGTACGCGGTGTGGCGCGACCGCCCGCTCGAGGACATCGAGCAGGCACTGTCGCAGGGCTTGCCCTATGTGGTGCGGTTCCGCTCCGAGGGCAGCATCGAAAACAAGTTCCGCCACGAGGACCTGGTCAAGGGCAAAATGGAACTGACCGAAAACGACCAGGATGTGGTCATCCTCAAGTCGGACGGCATCCCGACCTATCACTTCGCCCATGTGGTGGACGACCACCTGATGGGTACCACCATCGTCGTGCGCGGCGAGGAATGGCTGGCCACCCTGCCAGTGCACTTGCAGCTGTTCCGCGCTATGGGCTGGAAGCCGCCCAAGTACGCCCACACCGCCCAGCTGATGAAGATCGACGAGACCACCGGCGGCAAGCGCAAGCTGTCCAAGCGCAAGGACCCCGAGCTGGCGCTGTCCTTTTACGCCCAGGAGGGCTATCCGGCGCCCTGCGTGCTCGAATATTTGATGACCCTGCTCAACTCCAATTTCGAGGAGTGGCGGCGGGCCAACCCGGACGCGCCCATGCAGGACTTCCCCTTCTCGACCAAGAAGATGAGCGGCTCGGGCGCCTTGTTCGACGTGGACAAGCTGCGCGACGTGTCCAAGAACGTCATTTCGCGCATGACCGCCGGGGCGGTCTATGACGCGGTAGCGGCCTGGAGCGCCCAAAACGACCCGGCCTTCCACGCCCTGTTCACCCGCGACCCGGACAAGAGCCGCGCCTTCCTGGCCATCGGCCGGGGCGGCAAAAAGCCGCGCAAGGATATTGCCCTGTGGCGCGACGTCAAGCCCTACATGGACTTTTTGTTTGACGAGCTGTTCCAGCCCGATTACACCCTACCCGAGCGGGTCAGCGCCGCCGACGCCAAGGCCATTTTGTCCGACTTTGCCGCTTCGTTCGGTGAAAATGACACACCCGATGAGTTTTTCCAAAAGATGCAAGCCATCGCCCAGGCGCACGGCTATGCCGCCCAAACCAAGGACTACAAGCAAAACCCGGACGCCTACAAGGGCGCGGTGGGCGATGTGTCCATGGTCATCCGCATCGCGGTCGCCGGCCGGCAAAATGCGCCCGATCTGCAGAGCGTCATGCACATCTTGGGCCGTGAAACCGTTCTGGCCCGGCTGGATGCCTATGCCCAGGCGCTCGCCGCACAATAATTTTTAGAGGGGGATTTTTTTACCATGATGGAAGACGTCAACAACTTCCTGACCGAGATCATCGACGAGGACCTGGCAAACGGGTTTGGCGAGCGTATCCACACCCGCTTCCCGCCCGAGCCCAACGGCTACTTGCACATCGGCTCAGCCAAGGCTATCTATATCAACTGGTCCATCGCTAAGAAATACAACGGATTGTTCAACCTGCGCTTTGACGACACCAACCCGGTGCGCGAGGATGAGGAATATGTGCGCGCCATCGAGCGCGACATCGAATGGCTGACCGGCGAAGCGCCGAGCGGCGGCATTTTCTATGGCTCGGACTATTTCGAAACCTGCTACGACTGCGCGGTTGCGCTCATCCGGGCGGGTAAGGCCTATGTCTGCGACCTGAGCCAGGACGAGATGCGCGCCCAGCGCGGTACCCTGACCGAGCCCGGCCAGAACAGCCCCTACCGCGACCGCCCGGTCGAGGAAAACCTGGCGCTGTTCCAGGCCATGCGCGACGGCCAGTTCGCCGACGGCAGCAAAACCCTGCGCGCCAAAATCGACATGGCCAGCCCCAACATGAACCTGCGCGACCCGGCAATCTACCGCATTGTGCGCGCCCATCACCACCGCCAGGGCGACCAGTGGTGCATTTACCCGCTCTACGACTTTGCCCACCCCATCCAGGACGCCATCGAGGGCATCACCCATTCCCTGTGCTCGATCGAGTTCGAAAACCACCGGCCGCTCTACGAGTGGGTGGTGGACAACTGCCCGCTGCCCCATCACCCCAAGCAGCGCGAATTCGCCCGCCTGAACGTCACCCACACGGTGATGAGCAAACGCTACTTGCGCGAGCTGGTGTTCGAGGGCCACGTCGAGGGCTGGGACGACCCGCGCATGCCCACCCTGTGCGGCCTGCGCCGCCGCGGCTATACGCCTGCATCCATCCTGGATTTTGTCAAGCGCGCCGGCATCGCCAAGGCCAATTCGCTGGTGGACATCCGCCTGCTTGAGCACTGCATCCGCGAGGAGCTCAACGAAACCGCCCTGCGCCGCATGGCGGTCACCGAACCACTCAAGCTGACCATCACCAACTACCCCGAGGGCCAGACCGAATCTTTCGAGATCGCCAACAACCCGCGCGACGAATCGGCTGGCACCCGGCAGGTGCCCTTCACCGGCACGCTCTACATCGAGCAGAGCGACTTTGCCGAAGTGCCGCCCCCCAAGTTCCAGCGGCTCAAGCCGGGCGGCGAGGTGCGGCTGATGGGCGCCTATATCGTCCGCTGCGACGAGGTGGTCAAGGACGCAGACGGCAAGGTCGTCGAACTGCGCTGCTCGGCCGACCTGGCCACCGGCAACGGCATGCCCGCCGACGGCCGCAAGGTCAAGGGCACCATCCACTGGGTCTCTGCCCCCCATGCGCTGGACGCTTCCTGCTACCTCTACGACAATCTTTTCACCCTAGAAAACACCGCCGACGTGCCCGAGGGCAAGGATTATTTGGATTTCCTCAACCCGGATTCGCTCCGCCGGCTGGACGGCTGCAAGCTGGAGCCCTCTGTCGCGGACATCCCCGCCGGCACCCGGATGCAGTTTGTCCGCATGGGCTATTTCATCAAGGATGCAACGCCCGGGCGGTTTAACCGGATTGTGACGCTCAAAGATAGTTTTTCTAAAACCCTGAAGTGAGCGCCGCTGCTGGTGCAAAATGGCAGGCCATCTGCCGCAACTGCACATCCTTTTGCGCCATTTTTAGAAAAATGCTTGAATTCCCCCGTCAAACGTGGTATATATATCTTATATGTTTCTATATGCATCTGCGATGAACAGGAAAAGTAGCATCGGTTCCCTCCTTTGCCAGAGAACGGCGGTCACCGGCTGTAAGCCGCCCCAAAGGTCCCCTTGTGAAGTTCCCCTGTGAGCAGGCGCGCTGAACGCAAAGTAGGCGCGCCCGTCCCGCCCCCGTTACCGGGCGCACAAGCGCGCGGGCCTTTGCGCCTGCGAATGTAGGTGGTACCACGGAAACAGCGGTTTTCGTCCTATGCGGGCGGAAACCGTTTTTTTATGCCAATTATTTCATACGCCGGATGCTGCGGCGCGAAAAATTCCCATCGTTTAAGGAGTGTAACAACCTATGAAAGAACAGCTTGCAGCTATTCTTGCAACCGCCCAAAAGGAGCTTCGCGAAACCCAAACTGCGCGCGACTTGGATGCGGTCCGCGTCAAATATCTGGGCAAAAAAGGGGAGCTGACCGCCATCCTCAAGGGGATGAAGGACCTGTCCCCCGAAGAACGCCCGGCTGTCGGCCAGATGGTCAACGAGACACGGGCGCAGCTGGAAGCCGCGCTCGAAGCCCAGGGTGAGCACCTGGCCCAGCTGGCGCTCGACGAAAAGCTCAAAACCGAAGCGCTCGACGTCACCATGCCCGGTGAACCCGTGCTTCTCGGCCACAAGCACCCACTCACCCTTGTGCTCGATGAAATCAAGGATATCTTCATCGGGCTCGGGTTCCAGATCGCTGAAGGCCCCGAAGTCGAGCTCGATTACTACAACTTTGAAGCGCTCAACATCCCCAAGGACCACCCGGCGCGCGATACCCAGGACACCTTCTATGTGTCCGACAACGTCGTGCTGCGCACCCAGACGTCGGGCATCCAGATCCGCGTGATGGAAAAAACCAAGCCGCCCATCCGCATGATCGCCCCGGGACGGGTGTTCCGCTCGGACGCCGTGGATGCCACCCACTCCCCGCTGTTCCATCAGATCGAGGGCCTGGTTGTGGACAAGGGTATCGCCATGAGCGACCTCAAGGGCATTTTGGAGCTGTTCGCCAAGCGCCTGTACGGCGACGACACGGTTGTGCGCTTCCGCCCCCACCACTTCCCCTTCACCGAGCCGTCGGCCGAGATGGACATCCAGTGCTACCAGTGCCACGGCGCAGGCTGCCGCTTGTGCAAGGGCGAGGGCTGGATCGAAATCTTGGGCTGCGGCATGGTCCACCCCAAGGTGCTCGAGGTGTGCGGCATCGACCCGGAAGTTTATTCGGGCTATGCCTTTGGCATCGGGCTGGAGCGGACGGTCATGGGCCGCTTTAAGATTGACGACATCCGCCTGTTCTATGAAAACGACGTGCGGTTCCTGCATCAGTTCTAATTAAAGGAGATTTGTACAATGAAGCTGCCGCTTTCCTGGCTGAAAGACTATACCGATCTTGCGGGCGTAAGCCCCAAAGAATATGACGCCAAGATGACCATGTCCGGCTCCAAGGTGGAGAGCGTGGACTACCTTGGCGAAGAAATCCAAAACGTCGTGACCGGCAAGGTGCTGTCGGTCGAGCCCCATCCGGACTCCGACCATCTGGTGATTTGCCAGCTGGACGCCGGACAGGCCGAGCCGCTGCAAATCGTCACCGGCGCGCCCAATGTAACCAAAGCGTCGGTGGGGGAAATCTGCCCGGTAGCGCTGCACGGGTCCACCCTGCCTGGCGGCGTCAAAATCAAAAAGGGCAAGCTGCGGGGCGTGGTGTCCAACGGCATGATGTGCTCGTTCCAGGAGCTCGGGTTGGATCACGGCTGCGTCCCCTATGCGTGCGACAACGGCATCCTGTTTTTGCCCCAGGACACGCCGGTGGGCGTGGACATCAAGGGCGTGCTCGGCCTGGACGAATATGTCGCCGATTTTGAAATCACCTCCAACCGGCCCGACTGCCTGAGCGTCATTGGCCTGGCGCGCGAAACCGCTGCCACTTTCCAGCGCCCGTTCTCGGTCAAGGACCCCGCCGTCAAGGGGTGCGGCGGCGATATCCGGGACTATGTGTCGGTGCGCGTGGACGAGCCCGCGCTGTGCCCCCGGTACACGGCCAAGATCGTCAAGAACATCAAGATCGAGCCCGCCCCGGCCTGGATGCGCGAGCGCCTCTTTGCCGCCGGTGTGCGCCCGATCAACAACATCGTCGATATCACCAACTACGTCATGCTCGAGTATGGCCAGCCCATGCACGCTTTTGACTACGCCTGCCTGTCCGACGGGCAGATCGTGGTGCGCCGTCCCCAGCCCGGCGAGTCCATCCAGACCTTGGACGGCCAGGACCGCGCCATCACCGGCGAAATGCTGGCCATCTGCGACGGCCAAAAGCCGGTTGCAGTCGCGGGCGTCATGGGCGGCGCCAATTCCGAAATCACCGACGCCACCAAGACGGTTGTCTTTGAGTCGGCCTGCTTCCACGGCGCCACCGTCCGCCTGACCGCTAAAGCGCTGGGTATGCGCACCGAGGCGTCCGGCCGGTTTGAAAAGGGCCTGGACCCGTCGCTGACCGTGCCCGCCCTGTTGCGCGCCTGTGAGCTGGTCGAGGAATTGGGCGCCGGCGAGGTCATCGACGGCATCGTGGATGTGTGCGCTGCCGACCTGTCGCCCAAGACCCTGCCCTTTGCGCCGGACAAGATGAACGCCCTGCTCGGCACCGACCTGCCCGCTGGTGAGCAGAAGCAATTGCTCGAGCGGCTGGCCTTCCAGGTCGAGGGGGACACGGTTGTGATCCCATCCTTCCGCACCGACGTGGCCCGCATGTGCGACCTGGCCGAAGAGGTCGCCCGGATGTACGGTTACGACAAGATCCCGGTGCGGCTGTACGCCGGCGAGACCACCCAGGGCGGCCTGTCCCCGCGCCAGCAGTTTGAGCGCGCGGCCAGCAGCGTATGCCTGGCGGCCGGGTTCGACGAATCGATGAGCCACTCGTTCATCAGCCCCAAGGCCTACGACGCCATCGGCTGGCCTGCCGGCGACCCGCGCCGCGTGTCCACCACCATCCTAAACCCCCTGGGCGAGGACTTTTCGGTCATGCGCACCACCGTGCTGCCGTCCCTGCTCGATTCGCTGGCACACAACCACGCCCACCGCAACCCAGCCGCGTCGCTCTTCGAGATGGGGACCATCTACACCCCGGTGGTGCAGGACGGCAAGGCCGACCCCGACCAGCTGCCGCACGAGCAAAAAATCCTGGCCCTGGGCAGCTATGGCCGCCTATCGTTCTTCCAGTTCAAGGGCGTGCTTGAGGCGGTCTTCCGCCAGCTGCGGGTGGAAAATTTGTCCTTTGTGGCCGACACCCAAAACCCGTCCTATCACCCGGGCCGGTGCGCCCAAATCTATGCGGGCGACACGCTCGCCGGCACCTTTGGTGCGGTGCATCCGCTGGTGGCCCAGAAGTACGGCTTTGCCGGCGAGGTGCTGGCCGCCGAACTGACCATGGATGCGCTGTGGGACTGCAAGTCGCCGGAGAAACTCTACCAGCCGCTGCCCAAGTTCCCGGCCTCCACCCGCGACCTTGCCATCGTGGTGGATGACGCGGTCCCGGCCGCTGCCATGCAGCAGACCATCGCCCAGGCCTGCGGCGCCATCTTGGAGTCGGTGCGCCTGTTTGACGTGTACAAGGGCAAGGGCATTGCCGAGGGGAAGAAATCGGTCGCCTATTCGATCAGCCTGCGCGCCGCCGACCGCACCCTCAAGGACGAGGAGTGCGACGCTGCTATGCAAAAGGCACTGGCCGCTTTGGCCCAGGCCCATGGCGCTGCGCTGCGCAGCTAACCGGCAAAACCCCAAGATTTTTCTCGTTTTTTTGCCTCTCGTTCCCACTTCACCCTTTACAATCGGTAGTTTCTGTATTATCATTATGGTAGCGGCACGGAGCAAAGGAGGATGTGAATATGCTCGAAGGCACTCGAAAGTTTAACCTCGTGGACGATTCCAACGTCGAGATGAAGCGGATTCTCACCACGGTTTATGACGCCCTCAAGGAAAAGGGCTATAATCCTATCAACCAAATTGTCGGCTATCTGCTTTCTGAAGACCCCACCTACATCACAAACCACAACAATGCCCGCAGCCTGATCCGCAAGATCGATCGGGATGAGCTGATGCAGGAATTGGTTTCGTTCTATCTGGATAATTAACGCGTTGTTGATCCAATCCGGTATCCGCCTGATGTTTCGGGCGGATGCCGGATTTTGTATTTTGTCCGGGCAATTGTAAAATTTCCGTATAAAAACCGTGTTGGGGCATTGTGCGGACCGGCCAAGCCTTGACCGGTTTGGGCTTTGTGGGTATAATGATCTTGCGATCCGGCATTGCCCGGAGATCCTGTTGCAATCACGAGGAGGACTTTCTATGTTCGGCATTTTCTCTGGCTCCAGCAGCCGGCGCCGCCGGGTAAACCCCTATCACGGCGGGGGGTATTATCAAAAGCGCGGTATCTTGGGCCGGTTTAGTAGCCGTTCTTCTTCGGGCGGCGGCTACTATCCGCAATATGGCTATCCACAAACCCCTTATTATCCCCAGTCCCAGCCGGTCAACCCCTATCCGCAGCAGGGGCAAGCGAACGCCCCCCAGGCGTATCCGGCGGCGCAGCCGGCTGCTCCGGCTTCGGTCCCCTGCCCCCACTGCGGGACCATGACCCCGGCGGGTTCAAAGTTCTGCCTGTCCTGCGGCGCAAAGCTGGAGAGCGCGGCCTTCTGCCCGGGCTGCGGCAAGCCGCTGCCGCCGGGTGCGAAATTCTGTCCAGAATGCGGCTCTCCTGCCCGCTGACGCTGTTTCCCACGTCCATCCCCGGCTATACCGTGCTCTCCCGCCTGGGCGGCGGGCGGTACGGCGTGTGCTATCTGGCCCAGCGCGCCGGCGGGACCCAGGTTGTGCTCAAGCGCTTCCGCCAAAAGGGCGACCCGGTGGCCGACCACGGCGCCGAAGCCGTCCTGCTCTCGCAGCTGTGCCATCCGGCCATTCCGGCGCTTTTGGGCATCTGCCATACGGCAGCACATTACTGCTTTGTGCTCGAATACATGCCCGGGCGGAGCCTGGAAGATTTGCTGTTCCGGGTGGGCCATGCCTTTTCCGACCAGCAGATTTTCCGGGTGATCGACCAGCTGCTGAGCGCGCTCACCTACCTGCATCGCCAGGGGGTCGTCCACGGGGATCTGCGCATTTCCAACCTGCTGTACGATGGCGCACGCCTGTCCCTGCTCGACTTTGGTCTGTCCCGTCCGGCGTTTTCCGCCAGGGACCTCGCCTATGATTTCCCATTTGTGGGCGAGGTGCTGCTTTATCTGCTCTATTCCCGCTATACCGGCCCTAAGCAGGGGACCTGGATGACCCAATTGTCCCTTTCGGCGGCACAGCGGCGGTTCCTCTGCCGCCTGCTGGGGCTTGCGGAGCCCTTCCCCTGCGCCGCGCAGGTCCACAGCGCTTTCTGGGCTTGCTTTTCCCCCGAAAACCAGAGATAAAAAAGAGAACGGACCGATTCCGTTCTCTTTTTTTGCCCCTGCGAACCGGCCCTAAAGCCAGCAGAATGCCCCGCTCGCGTCGTCCCGCCATTTGAAGCGGGGCAGGCGCTGCAAATCCAGGTCGTCCTGCTGCTGTGCGTCCAGCTGGTCGAATAAAGGCTGCAATCCATCGCGCTGCACCCGCCGGTGCAAGCCGGATAGGCTGTCCGCTAGGCCGAAGCCAATGCACTGGGCCAGTCCATCGGTGCAAAGGAAGAGCGAGCGGCATTCCTGCAATGGGACCTCGGCCCGGCGGGCATGGGGGATGCCCTGGCCGGTGGGGTCCAAGATCCAGTAACCCTGCGGGGTGTTGCGCAGCGCCCGGTGGGCCTGCAAGATGTCCCGGATGCCGGGCATGGCCTGGCGCAGCGAACAGCCCTTCCGGGCGGCCAGGGCCTGGGCCTGCTGGAGGGCGTTCGCATCCAGGCGGCGCAACGCCTGTTCCTCCCAGGTATCCATGCTGCCATCGGTCTTTTGCAGGCTGGCCGCGCAGTCGCCCAGCCCAAAATATTCGACCACCGCTCCCCGCGCGCGAAACAGCGCAATCCCTGCCGACGGCAGCGTATCTTCCGGTCCTTTCCACTGCCCGCGCAGCCGGTCCATTCCTTCGGCCAGGATGTCCTCCAACGTCCGGCCGCTGTCGGGCAAATGGCGGTCCAGCCAGCGGGCGGTTTCCCGCGCCAGCCAGGCCGCGTCGCTGGCAGCATCCATCACCGGAGCCCCTCCGGTGAGCCCGGTGGCCCCGTCCAACACGTACAGCCATCCGCTGCCGCCCCCGGCTGCGTCCTCGTTGCAGCTGCCGCCCGGGCGGCTGTGCCAAGCCGTCTGCCGGAAGGGTCCAACACCGTGTATCATTCCATGCACATCTCCTTTTTCCGGCGGTTTGAGCCGGTCTCTGCCCGGACTGCCGTATACAACCAGGATACCACAAACCGGCCTGCCCCGGCAATCTCATTTATTTCTCACCGTTTATCGGCGCGAATGAGACATATATGCGCTTCCAAAGCCCTTTCGCGCGCGGTATAATAAAGGTATATGAAATCAAGGGGGCCGATACCCATGGCAGGAATTGACAACACCATCCTGGCGGAGATTTTGCTGGCCTTGTCGCCGTACAGCTACAAAAGCGCGGCCTGGGATATGCTGACCGCGCTCGTTGCGACCGGCGAGGAGGGCGCGCAGGCGCTGCTGTCCAACCCCGACCCGCGGGCCATCCGGGAATTGAACGGCAAAGTGTCCGAATCCAAGTACGAGCAAAACCGTTTTTTCACCGGCCTGCACAGGAGCAAAAAGAACACGCCGCCCGCGGCCTGGTGGCCGAATACCTTCCTCTGTTATGAGGGTACACGGTTTGACCAGCTGCTCTTTGTGCAGCTTACCTGGTACATCGGTCACAATTACCGCAGCGCCGAAGAGGCCTGGGGCTATATCGAAAAGGTCTGCCGGACCTGGCGGGTCCCCCGGCGGGATATTGACAGCCTGCACGCCCAGGGCGGGCCGGAAGCCTGGGTGGAGGAGATGATCCGCCGGGCCAAGTTTGAGCAGTCCCAGCACCACCCCACCCAGAAATTCCTGGCCAGCCAGGCGGCGCATCAGGAAGCCGCCCGGCCTGGCCGGCCCTACCGCCTGCCCGACGGGACCGAGGACGACCCGCCCTATGGCGCGCCCGACCAGCCGGTTTCGCTGCTCGAAGGCAAGCGGCTGACCGTGCCCCATCCCGCCTTCCGCCCCTGGCAGGCGCCGGAAAACTGGGGGCTGGTCGGGCCGCTGAGCGGCTCGCTGGAGTTTGACGACGGCTCCTTCCGGGACATCCCCTATTTGGAGCTTTACGGCGATGCGCGCCCGGGCGCCGCCGAATTCGTGGAGGGCGACAACCTGTTCTGCCACCTGGTGGACACCAATGCCGCCTTGCCCGGGCAGGTAACCGCGCTCTCGTATGCAGAGGCCTTTGAGGAAGAGCGGCAAAAGGCCAAGGCGCTGGGCTACACCCACCATCCGCCCAAGCTGTGGCTGGACCATCTGGACTATCTGGAGGGCGCGGACGACCCGTTGCGCGGCACGCTCGACCTATATCTGGGCGCTTCCGACTACCTGGGCCAGCGGGTCTACCGCCGGGAGCTGGCTGTCAACCCACAGGCCCAAGCCGCCCTGCAAACCACCCTGTCCGGCCTGCGCGGCAACGCGGAAACCCGCCTGCGGCAATGCCCTTGGGCGTCCTGCGGGGGCGGGGTATGGCCGGTGGTGCGGGACGGCAACGGGGAGCGCTATGTGATCGTCTCCTTCCGCAACCCACACAAGGTCGCTGAGGTGGCCGAGCGGCTGAGCTATGGCAGCTCGGGTTCCTACGACCGCAGCACCGGTTCCCCGGCGCGCGCTATGGCCCGGGAAATCCAGGAGGAGCTGGGCTTGCCCGCACCCGAGCCTGAAGCGCTCACCCTCATCAGCCTGGGCGTGGATACCGAACGGTATCTCATCCAGTTTTCCTATCTGTGGGACACCCCCTATACCATGGCCGAGGTTGGCCGCTACCGCCGCAACCGCGCCTGCACAGCCGGTGAACAGGTGATTTTCTTTGTCCCGCTGCATCCGCAGCCGTGCGGCGCCTTTCTCCGGCAGGCCGCCTTTGAACCCGGCGCAGCGTACAGCCTGATGCGCCTGCTGCAAAAAACCTATCCCGACCGTTCGGTACCCGATTGACACGATCACCCCTTGGATCTGCACCAAGGGGTTATTTTTTTGCTCTGTGAGAAATCGGTGAGAAATCCATGAAATCGACTTTGCATGGGGCCGGGTGTACACTGAAATCAGAAAGAACAAACCAACCTACTTCATCCAAAAGGAGGGCACAACATGCGAAGGCGATCACCCAATTGTTTTTAAGGATTCACAGTCAAAGTCCAACGGTATTAAGTCAAGAGGGGGTGACGCAAAAAAATTGAACAAAAAGGAGCAAGAAGTGGAATGCAGGTGGCAAAAAGGCA
>CAJFUJ010000047.1 GCA_904420185.1 uncultured Butyricicoccus sp.
CAGCCGCGTAGGCTGGCCGCTGCCCGCAGGCAGCGGAACCCCCCCCTTTCAAAATCCGCCCGCGGATTTTGAACGCTTCCCAAACAGCAAAAGAGGTTCGCTCCTGCGAACCTCTTTTTTCATACCGCCATGCGCTAGCACATCTTATGCCCATTGGCATTCATCCGGAACTTGAGTCCCAGCACCTCGGCGGCGCGCTTGCACATGAGCATCCGCCCGAGGAAAATTTCAAAGTAGTCCAAAATCGAACAGATATCCTCATCGAGCTCAATATCCAGCCGGGCGGTTTTCTTGTCCGGGCAAACCGACAGCTTGGACGATACCGCCGCATAATTGACCCGGTCGTGCTTGTCAAACCGGGCTTTGACCCGGTTGCGCACCCGGTTGCGGCGCACGTCGGTTTTGTCGGCCAGGATGACGGCGGCCGAAATCGGATCGACCGCCGTGCCGGTGGATTCGTCGTGCTGGCCGATAGCCGACACCACCTGGGCGACCTCCTGCGGGTCCATGTGCAGCCCGCGCAGGATGTGGAAGGCCATAATCGCCCCGCTGTGCGGATGGTCCTCCCGGTTGACGCAGTTGCCGATGTCGTGCAGATAGCCGGCAATGCGGGCCAGTTCGCAGGTGCGCTCGTCGTAGCCCAGCTCCTGCAGGATTTCGCCCGCGCCTGTGGCGATTTTGACCGCGTGCTTGCGGGAATGTTCGGTGTAGCCCATCACGCCCAAGGTGTGGTTGCCCCGCTCGATCAGGGCGTTGACCTCGTCGTTGTGGCGGATCTCCTTATAAGAGATGGGCGCATAAGTAGGGGATGTTTTGGGGTCCATGGTGTTCTCCTGTTTTGAATGGTTTTACAGCCGCTGGATGGCGTCCATGGCCAGGGGCGAGCGTTCGCATTCCTCGGCCGTGAGCGTCAATTGCCAGCAAAGCGGGCTGCCCTGCATCCGGGCAGCGGCATAGCTTAGGCCATTGGTGCGCTCGTCCAAGTAGGGGCGGTCGATCTGGCCTGGGTCGCCGAGCAGGATGAGTTTGGTGCCGCGTCCGGCGCGGGTGATGATGCCCTTGACCTGGGCGGGGGTCATGTTCTGGGCTTCGTCGATGATGAGGTAGGTTTGCACGATTGAGCGGCCGCGGATGAAGTTCATCGCCTCGGCCTGGAGGATGCCCCGGCTGAAGATCTCCTCGATTTTGTCGCGCAGCGCGGCTTCGTCGCGGTAGCGCTCGTGCTCGTTGGAGTCGATGAGCTGCTCCAAGTTGTCCAGCACCGGCCGCAGCAGCGGCGAGATTTTCTCCTGTTCGTCGCCCGGCAGAAAGCCGATATCGGCGTCAAACTGGGCGTTGGGGCGGCACAGCAGGATGCGGCGGTATTCGCCTGTGGGCGCGGCGATCAGCTTATCCAACCCCACGGCCAGCGAATAGAAGGTTTTGGCCGTGCCCGCCATACCGCGCACGATGACCAGCGGCGCGGTTTCGGCGGGCTGGAACAGGGCTTCCTGCATGAAGTATTGCCCGGCCGAGCGGGGCGACACCCCATAGGGCGTGCGGCGCATGTATTCGAGCGGCACCACCTTGCCGCCGCACACCCGGCCCAGATGGGTTTTCTTGCGTGACTGGTCGGCGCGCAGCACGACGAACTGATTCTCGGTCAAGGCAGGGGTAGAGCGGTTGCCCTCCTCGTCGCACAGATAGAGTTCGTCGAGATGGGCGCCCTTTTTCTTAAACTCTTTAAACCGTTCTTCGGATAGGAAGCACTCGATGCGGCCGGTATAGGCGGTGCGGTCGGCCATCACCTGTTCGGTGGTGAAGTCCTCGGCCACGACGTCCAGCATCTGGGCCTTGACCCGCAGTAAGATGTCCTTTGTGACCAGGATCACCTGTCCCTGGGCCTGTTCTTGCAGGCCCTTGCACACCCGCAGGATGCGGTTGTCCTTGCTGCTTTCGGGCAGGCTGTCGGGCAGCGGTACGTCCACGCAGTTGGCCTCCACCCGCAGTGTGCCGCCGCTGTCCATCGTGACGCCTGCTAGCAGGTCGCCCTGCATCCGCAGCGATTCCAGCGTGCGGATCACCCGCCGGGCGTTGGCGCCGCGCTCGCCCTCGGCGCGTTTGAGGCCGTCCAGCTCTTCGAGCACCACCAGCGGCAGCACCACATCGTTGTCCTCAAAGCAGCCCAGCGCATAGGGCGCCTGGATCAGTACATTGGTATCCAGAATATAGGTTTTGGTCATCGTATTCCTCCCATCAGGCAAAAAAACCGCCCAAAACGTCTTTCGCAGGAATGGCAGGCCAAGGCGTGCGTTTGCTGCGGCCAGGGCGCGTTCTTCCGATGCGTGGGCGTTTTGTGCGGTTTGGGTTGGTTGCGGTCATGTGTGAACATCCTTACATTTTGGCTTTGTCTCCAGCATACGACGGTTTGGGCGATTTTGCCACCCTTTGCGCGTCAAAAATATGTAAAGTGCCCGTAAACCGCCTGGTTGCGCCCGCTGCCCGCCAGTGCTATACTGTAAAAGCGACCCCTTTACACCTAGCGTATGACAAAGGAGCTTTCCCTATGACCGTTTCTTCCTCTCGTCCGGCTACGGCCCCACCGGCCCCATCCAGCCCGCCGGCTGCGCCGTCCGGGCGGTTTTTGCTGCTCGATGCCCTGCGCGGCCTGGCCCTGGTCTGCATGATCGCCTATCATGCCTGCTTCAACCTGGACAACCTCTTCGGCGTACCCCTGCCCTGGTTCCACACGCCCGGCGCGCACGCCTGGCAGTTTGTCAACAGCGGCCTGTTTTTGCTGCTGGCCGGGTTGTGCGTGCATTTTACCCGCCACATCTGGCGCCGCACAGCCGGGCTTTTCCTGGTGGCCCTGGCGCTGACCGCCGTGACCTGGCTGGTCATGCCCCAGGAGCTGATCGTCTGCGGCATCTTGCACTGCATTGCCGCCTGCCTGCTTTTGTGCGCCCTGTTTGGGCGGTGGCTGGCCCGCATCCCGGCCCCGGTGGGCGCGGCGCTGTGCGTGGCGCTGTTTTTGTGCACCTGCCAGCTGCCGCAGGGCTCGCTGTTTTTCGGCCCCTTTGCCCTGCCCCTGCCTGAGGGGTTGTATCAGGTTTATCCGCTGTCGTTTTTGGGGTTCCCGTCGCCCACGTTCCGCTCGGGTGATTATTTCCCGCTGTTGCCCAATGTATTCTTGTTCCTGCTCGGGTATTATCTGTACCCGGCCTTTCTGCGCCTGCCCCTGCGGGTGCGCATGGCTGGCGTGCGGCCGCTCAATTTCCTCGGGCGGCACAGCCTGCTGATTTACTTAGCCCACCAGCCCGTTCTGATGGGGATCATGCTGCTGTTTTTCTAGCCCTTCGCGGGGCGCCGCCTTCGTGGGGCCCCGCCCCACACCCCGCCAGGGGCGCTGCCCCTGGACCCCGGCAGGGGACCCGTCCCCTGCACCCCAAACGAAGGCCGGCTCATCCATATGAGCCGGCCTTCGTCACAGTTTATCGAAAAACGTCAGGGTCTTTAGTGGGCTTATTTTTCCATTTTTTCGAGCAGCTTGATGATCTCCTCGATCTTCTCGCTTTGCTGCTGGGGTGAGCCGCTTTCCAGCGCCTCTTGCACGCATCCTTCCAGGTGGCCCTTGACCACCGCACTGCGCGCCTTGCGCAGCAGCGCTTCGGCGGCCAGCAGCTGGGTGACAATGTCCATGCAATAGCGGTCCTCATCGATCATCTTGAGCACGGCATCCAGCTGGCCGCGCGCCATTTTGACCAGCGGCTCGACCTTTTTCCGTTCCGCCCTCACGCGATGCCGACCACCTTGTAGCCTTCGCCCTCGACCGCGGCTTTGAGCGCGTCGTCGGATACCTCGTGGGCCAGCGTCAGCTCGGCCTTGCCGGTCTCATGGCTGACGTCGGCCGATACGCCGTCCAGCGCTTCCAGCGCATGTTTGACGTGGCGCGAGCAGTTGGTGCACATCATGCCTTCGATGGTAATGGTTTTTTTCATAGTTGGTTCTTCCTTTCTTGTGTTATCCATCGGTTCCGGGCCAGCCGGATGGCTGGGTGTTGCCGGGCGGCCGGGGGCCGCTGCCGAGTGTTCGGCGTGAATGGGCCGGAACAGCTTAAGCCGCAGGGCGTTGCTGACCACGCACACCGATGACAGGCTCATCGCCGCCGCACCGAACATGGGGCTCAGCTCGAGCGCGGGCGCGAACACACCGGCCGCAATCGGGATGCCCACACAGTTGTAGCAAAAGGCCCAGAACAGATTTTCCTTGATGTTGCGCAGCACCTGTTTGGACAGGCGCACCGCATTGACCGCGTCGAGCAGGTCGGATTTCATCAGCACCACGTCGGCCGACTCGATGGCCACGTCGGTCCCGGCGCCGATGGCGATGCCCACGTCGGCGCGGGCCAGGGCAGGCGCGTCGTTGATGCCGTCGCCGACCATGGCGACCGTCTTGCCGCTTTCTTGCAGGCGGCGGATTTCGCGCTCCTTATCCTGGGGCAGCACCTCAGCGATCACGCGCGGGATGTGCAGCGTGCGGCGGATGGCTTCGGCGGTGGTGCGGTTGTCGCCGGTGAGCAGCGTGACCTCGATGTGCATCTGCCGCAGCAGCTCCACCGCCTGGGCGCTGGTCGGTTTGACCTGGTCGGCAATGGCGATGACGCCCACGAGCCTGCCGTTTTGGGCGAAATACAGCGGGGTTTTGCCCGCGTCCGCATAGGCCCGCCCGATGGCGGCGGCTTCGTCGGTGTTGACGCCCGCTTCTTGCAGCATCCGCAGGTTGCCGGCCAGGCAGGGCGCGCCGTCCACCTGGGCGGCTACGCCCTTGCCGGTCACCGCCTGGAAGCCCTCGGCTGGTGCGGGCGCGATGCCCTGCCCTTGGGCGTACTGCACCACCGCCTGGGCCAGCGGGTGTTCGCTGGGCTGCTCCAGCGCATAGGCCAGGCGCAGCAGGCCGGCCGTGTCGCCCGACAGCGCGCGCACGTCGGTCACCGACGGGCGGCCTTCGGTGACCGTGCCGGTCTTGTCGAGCACCACGGCGTCCACTTTATGCAGCCGCTCAAGCGCTTCGGCCGACTGGAACAGCACGCCGTTTTCCGCGCCCACGCCGGTGCCGACCATGATGGCCACCGGCGTGGCCAGCCCGAGCGCGCACGGGCACGAGATGACCAGCACCGTGATCGCGTGCGACAGCGCCACGGTGAACGCCGCGCCGAGCGCCAGCTGGACGATTGCGGTCACCAGCGCGATGGCCAGCACCGATGGCACGAACACGCCCGCCACCTTGTCGGCCAGCTTGGCGATGGGCGCCTTGGATGCGCCCGCTTCTTCGACCAGGCGGATGATCTGGGACAGCGTGGTGTCGTCGCCCACCCGCGACGCGCGGAATTTGATAAACCCGGTTTTGTTGATCGTCGCCGCGATGACCGTGTCCCCGGCCTGTTTTTCCACCGGGATGCTCTCGCCGGTCAGCGCCGATTCGTCCAGGGCGGTGCTGCCGCTTTCGATCACGCCGTCCACCGGCACGCTCTGTCCCGGGCGCACCAGCACCAGGTCGCCCACCTGCACCTGGTCGATGGGGATGGTGGTTTCGGCCCCGTTTCGCTCGACCGTGGCCGTCTGCGGGCGCAGGTCCATCAGCCCGGCGATGGCTTCGCCGGTGCGTTTTTTGGCGCGGGTCTCCAGGTACTTGCCCAGGGTGACCAGGGTCAAGATCATGCCCGCCGACTCAAAGTACAGGTCGTGGGCATATTCGCCTGCGCGGGCCAGGTCGCCGTGGCCCAGGCCGTAGCCGATCTGGTACAGCGCGAACACGCCGTATACCAGCGCCGCACCCGAGCCCACCGCGATCAAGGCGTCCATGGTCGGCGCGCGGTGCCACAGGGTTTTGAAGCCGTTGACATAGTATTTGCGGTTGACGAACGCGATCGGCAGGGTCAGCAGCAGCTGGGTCAGCGCAAAGCTGACCGCGTTTTCGGTGCCCATCAGCACGCCCGGCAGCGGCAGCCCGGCCATATGCCCCATGGACACATACATCAAAAGCGCCAAAAAGACAAATGATACCACGATGCGGTGTTTCATTTCGGCCAGCTCGTTGTCCTGGCTGGGGGCCTGGGCGGCAGCCACCTGCGCGCCCTTGACCGACGCGCCGTAGCCCGCGTCCACCACCGCTTGGATGATGGCCTGGTTGTCGGTCTGTTCGCCGTCGTAGTCCACCTTCATGCTGCCCGCCAGCAGGTTGACCTGGGCCTGTTGCACGCCGGGCAGGGCGTTCACCGCCTTTTCCACGTGCGCCGAACAGGCCGCGCAGCTCATGCCCGTGACATTGAATTGGCACTCCATTTTATAGTTCCTCCTTCCGTCCAGGGATGGGGATTACGGCACCCCCTCCCCCTGGGGTATGGGTCTGTCCTGGGATGAGTATAGTCCAAATCCGCCGGTTTGTCAAGCGCCCGCCGCAAAAAATCCCGCACGCCTTGGCGTACACACAAAGTTTCCCTTGTGCGCCGGGACAAAATATTATAGAATGGAACTAGCATCTGCCACCGGCGCGGGACGCCCCCGGCCGGTTTGGCGTATTTTTGTAGCCATCTGCGCAAAAAGGAGGAAGGACTATGCTGATTCATACCGGTCTTGGCCATATAGAAATCACGCCCGACGTCATCGCGGAAATCGCGGGCTACACCGCCTCATCCTGCTTTGGCGTCAAGGGCATGACCGTCCGCTCGGTGTCGGACGGCCTGTTCCACCTGCTGCGGCGGGAAAACCTGCGCCGCGGCGTCAAGGTGCAAGAAGCCCCGGGCGGCGGGGTGACCATCGAACTGCACATCGCCGTCGAACATGGGATCAACATCGCCTCGGTCTGCCGGTCGATCATCACCGAGGTGCGCTATCATGTCGAGCGCCTGACCGGGGTGGACGTGACCAATGTGGATGTATATGTGGAGAGTATGAAGGCCGACTAACGACGGCCCCGGCGGCAGCTCGCCTGCTGCCCGCAGCTGCAAGGAAGGAAGTGCAAACCATGCACGAACAAAAAATAACCGGCCCGCTCTTTCAGCGCATGGTGATCGAGGGCGCGCGCGCCATCGCTGAAAAAAAAGAGCAGGCCAATGCGCTCAATGTGTTCCCCGTACCCGACGGCGACACGGGGTCCAATCTATCCATGACCATGGCTGCCGCCATGACCGAAATGCAGCGGCTGCACACGCCCACGCTGGGCCGTGCGGCCGACGCGGCCGCGGCCGCGCTGCTGCGCGGGGCGCGGGGCAACTCGGGCGTCATTTTGTCGCTGCTGTTTCGCGGCATGGCCAAGCGCCTGCACGAAACCGAGCAGGCCGACGGCCGCGCCTTTGCCCTGGCCCTGTGCGACGGCGTGGAGGCCGCCTACAAAGCGGTGATGAAGCCTGCCGAGGGCACCATCCTGACCGTGTCCCGGGTGGCCGCCCAGCATGCGGTCGAGTGCTGCCAGGCCAACCCGGCGCTGTCGGCCGAAGAGGCCCTTGAGGCCGTGCTCACCCGCGGCCAGGCTGCCCTGGCCGAAACCACCGCGCAAAACCCGGTGCTCGCACGCGCCGGGGTGGTGGACGCCGGCGGCTACGGCCTTATGGTCATCCTGTCCGGTATGCTCGACGGGCTGCGGGGCAACTGCCGCGCCCCTGCCGAACAGGCGCTGCCCCAGGCCCCGGCGGCCGATTTCAGCGCCCTGGAAAACGAGGACATCCTCTACCCCTACTGCACCGAGTTCATCGCCCAGCGGCGGGACAAGGCCCGCAACGTCGAGCGGCTGCGCGCCATTTTGAGCGAAATCGGTGACAGCCTGGTGGTTGTGGAGGATGAGGACATCGTCAAGGTCCACGTCCATACCGCCCAGCCTCACCGCGTGCTCGAAGAAGGGCTGGGGTTCGGGCCGCTGCTCACCGTGAAAATCGAGAACATGCGCGAGCAGCACACCGGCCAGGTCATCGCCGCCGCCGAGCCGCGCGAGCGGGTGGTGCGCGACCCGGAAAAGGAATACGGCTTTGTGTCGGTGTGCGCCGGGGACGGCCTGCGCGGCATGTTCTCCGACCTGGGCTGCGACAGCCTGGTCGAAGGCGGCCAGACCATGAACCCCTCGACCAGCGACCTGCTGGACGCCATCGACGCCACCCCGGCGCGCACGGTTTTTGTGCTGCCCAACAACCGCAACGTCGTGCTCGCCGCCAACCAGGCCGCGCCGCTGTCGGAAAAGCAGGTCATCGTGCTGCCCACAAACAGCATCCCCGAGGGCGTGGCCGCGCTGCTCAGCTTTGACGCCAACCTGGACCTGGCCGCCAACCGCCGCGCCATGGAACAGGCCATCGCGGGCGTGACCGCGGGCGTGGTCACCTACGCCTCGCGAAACGCCGAGCTGGACGGCAAGAAGATCAAAGAGAACGAATACCTGGCCCTGTGCGGCGGCAAGCTGTGCGCCAACGTCAAAAAGCGGCTGGACGCCGTCAAAAAGCTGGCGCGCGAGATGGTCAAGGCCGACAGCGCCTTTGTCACGCTGATCTACGGCCAGGGCGTGCCCGAGGAAGAGGCCGAAAAAGCGGCTGAGTTCTTCCGCCGCGAAAACCGCGACCTGGAGGTCACCGTCATCGACGGTGGGCAACCGGTGTATTTTTATATTTTGGGTGTGGAATAAACGGCAGCGGCAGAGGGGTTCTTCTGCCGCTGCGTTTGGCTCCCCGTCAATGAGAAAGGGTTTTATGTCTATTTTCGATATTTTTGCAAAGCTAGAACAGGAACGAACGGCCAAGGCCGCGCCGGCATCCGGCCCCATCGAATGGCTGGTCGTGGGCCTGGGCAACCCGGGCAGCAAATACGAGGGCACCCGCCACAACGCCGGGTTCCGCGCGCTGGACGCCTACTGCGCCAAGTCCGGCCAGCGCATCGACAAGATGAAGTTCAAGGCCCTTGTGGGCGAGGGCACGCTGGGCGGCGCGCGGGTGCTCTTTATCAAGCCCCAGACCTTCATGAACCTGTCCGGCGAGGCGGTGCGCGACGCGGCCGCCTTTTACCACCTGGACCCGGCCCACATCATCGTGCTGTCCGACGACATCTCGCTGCCGGTCGGGCGCATCCGGGTGCGGGCCAAGGGCTCGGCCGGCGGGCAAAATGGGCTCAAGAACATCATCTACCATCTGCACTCCGACCAGTTCCCCCGGGTCAAGATCGGCGTGGGCGCCAAGCCCCACCCCGACTACGACCTGGCCGCCTGGGTGCTGTCCCGCTTTGGGCCGGACGAGCAGGCTGCCATCGACCAGGCCGCCGCCCGCGCCATGCAGGCGGCCGAGGAGATCATCCGCTCGGGCCCGGCCAGCGCCGCCCAGCTCTTCAACGGCGCGCCCCCGGCCGCAGGCGGTTCCTCTGCGGCGCCGGGCCAGTAAAGGAGGTTTGTCTTTCATGGAAAATCGGTTTGACCACATCCGGGTGATCGACGCCAGCGAAAACAACCTAAAGCACGTGTCGCTGGACATCCCCAAGCACCAAATGACCGTGTTCACCGGCGTATCCGGCTCGGGCAAATCCTCCCTTGCGCTCGACACCATCGCCGCCCAGTCCCGGCGCGAGCTGGGCGATACCTTCCCCAGCTTTGTGCAGCACTATCTGCCCAAATACGGCCGCCCGCACGTCTCGCGCATCGAGCACCTGCCCGCGGCCATCGTCATCGACCAGAAAAAGCCTGCCCCCAACCAGCGCTCCACCCTGGGCACCTACACCGACAACTACACCCTGCTGCGGCTGCTGTTCTCGCGGGTGGGGCAGCCGTTTGCCGGGTACTCCGAAGCCTTTTCGTTCAACCACCCGCTCGGCTGCTGCCCGCGCTGCAAGGGCCTGGGCGAGATCACCGAGCTGGACGTGCACAAGCTGGTCGATTTCGACAAGTGCCTCAACGACCCGGGCGTCATCCACTATGTGACCTTTGAGCCCGGCCAGTGGCGGTGGGTGCGCTACGCCCGCAGCGGCCTGTTTGACCTGGACAAAAAGATCCGCGACTACACCCCCGAGGAGCTGGAGCTGTTCCTCTATTCGCCCCAGATCAAGCTCAAAAACCCGCCGCCCGACTGGCCCAAGTCGGCCAAGTACGAGGGCCTTATCCACCGCATGAACCGCAGCGTGCTCACCTCGGACGAGGGCAAGCTGCACCAAAAGGTGCTCGAGCCGCTGGTGCGGCAGGGCGTGTGCCCCGACTGCGGCGGCGCGCGCCTAAACCCCAAGGTGCTCGCCTGCAAGATCGGCGGCAAGAACATCGCCGAGGTGTCGGCCATGCCGCTGGGCGAATTGTCCCGCTGGCTGGACACGGTGGACCATCCGCTGGCCGTGGACATCCGCCGCGTCCTCAAAACCCGCCTGTCCGCCCTGATCGACATCGGCCTGGACTACCTGACCCTGGACCGTCCGCTGGCCACCCTGTCGGGCGGCGAGGTGCAGCGCTGCAAGATCGCCAAATACATCAACTCCTCGCTCTCCGACCTGCTGTATGTGCTCGACGAGCCCAGCGTCGGCCTGCACAGCCACGACATCCACCGCCTGCTCACCGCCATCCGCCGCCTGCGCGACGTGGGCAATACCGTGGTCCTGGTCGAGCACCACCGCGAGATCATCCGCGCGGCCGACTTTGTCGTGGACATGGGCCCCGGCCCGGGCGCGGACGGCGGGCAGGTGCTCTTTGCCGGGCCCTATCCGGCGCTGCTGCAAAGCGATTCGCTGACCGGGCGGCTGCTGCGCCAGCCCATCGCCCGGCCGGACGCCCATCCGCGCCGCACCCCTTCGGGCTGGCACACCTTGGAGAACGCCACCCTGCACAACCTCAAGGGGGTCACGGTGCAGCTGCCGCTGGGCGTGCTGGCCGTGGTGGCGGGCGTGGCCGGTTCGGGCAAGAGCTCGCTCATGGAGAGCTTTTGCCGCGAGCGGCCGGACGCCATCTTCATCAGCCAGAAGGCCATCGGCGTCAGCCTGCGCTCGACCCCGGCCACCTACATGGACGCCGCCGACGAGATCCGCAAGCTGTTCGCCAAAAAGTGCCGCGCCAAGGCCTCGCTCTTCTCCTTCAACGGCGAGGGCAAATGCCCGGTGTGCGGCGGCAAGGGCGTGGTGGTGTCCAATATGTACTTCATGGACGACATCGAGACCGTGTGCGACGCCTGCGGCGGGCTGCGCTATTCCGAGCAGGCGCTCAGCCACCGGGTGGATGGGCTGAACATCGCCGAGGTGATGGACCTTTCGGTCGGGCAGGCGGTCGAACGGTTCGCGGGCACGGCCATTGCCGACAAGTTATTCCCGCTGACCGAGGTTGGGCTGTCCTACCTGCACCTCAACCAGGCGCTGTCCACCCTGTCGGGCGGCGAATTGCAGCGCATGAAGCTGGCTTCCCACCTGGCGGCCAAGGGGCAGCTGTTCATCCTGGACGAGCCGACCGACGGCCTGCACCTGAGCGATATCGGCCACATGGTCGACCTGTTCCACCGCATGGTGGATGCGGGCAACTCGCTCTTCCTCATCGAGCACAGCCTGGACGTCATCGCTGCGGCCGACTACGTCATCGAGATGGGGCCGGGCGGCGGCGGGCGCGGCGGCGAGCTGCTGTATGCCGGCACACCCACCGGCCTGCTGGACTGCCCGCGCTCGATCACCGGCCCCTATCTGCGCGCCGCCTTTGAAACCCCGAACCAAAGGGCAAATTGAAACACAAAAAAGCCCGGCTTTGCTACAAAAATGGCAAAGCCGGGCGTTCTCTTTTTTATAAATTGTTTTGCAGGCGGGCAGCCTTGATGGTGTTGCGCATGAGCATGGTGATGGTCATGGGGCCGACGCCGCCGGGCACCGGCGTCATATAGGCCGCCTTGTCCAGCACGGCGGGGTCAACGTCGCCGCAGACCTTGCCTTCCTCGTTGCGGTTCATGCCCACGTCGATGACCACCGCGTCCGGCTTGACCATCTCCGGGGTGATGAACCCGGCCTTGCCCACGGCGGCGACCAGGATGTCGGCCTGGGCGCACAGGCCGGCCAGGTCGTGGGTGCGGCTGTGGCAGATGGT
The DNA here is from genome assembly GCA_904420185.1 of uncultured Butyricicoccus sp. Classification (GTDB taxonomy): domain Bacteria; phylum Bacillota; class Clostridia; order Oscillospirales; family Butyricicoccaceae; genus Butyricicoccus_B. The sequence goes on from CAJFUJ010000047.1 coordinate 12,040, forward strand.
GACCGTGCCGTGCCGGTGCAGCAGCAGCATGGCCATGGGCTTGCCCACGATGTTGGACCGGCCGACCACCACGCACCGCTTGCCTGCGGGGTCGATCTGGTATTCGTCCAGCAGCTCCATCACGCCTGCGGGCGTGCAGGGCAGGAAGTCAAAGTCGCCGACCATGATTTTGCCGACATTGACCGGGTGGAAGGCGTCCACGTCCTTTTTGGGGTCGATGGCGGCGATCACCGCGTCCTCGCGGATCTGTTCGGGCAGGGGCAGCTGACACAGGATGCCGCTGATTTTGGGGTTGGCGTTGAGCCGTTCGATCAGGTCCAGCAGGTCCTGCTCGGAAGCGGTGGCGGGCAGCACATGTTTTTCGCTGTAAAACCCGCACTCCGAGCAGGCGCGCTCCTTGTTGCGCACATAAATTTGGCTGGCCGGGTCGTCGCCCACCAAGATCACCGCCAGGCCCGGCACCACGCCTTGGGCCTTGAGCGCCTCGGTTTCGGCCAAAATCTGGCCGCGCACCTTGGCGGACAACGCCTTTCCGTCCATTCGAATCGCACTCATTTGTCATTCTCCTTTTTCTCGTTTGCTTCGGTTTGTTCTGCGGGCCGTTCGGCCGGGGGGGCCACGGGTTTTTCCACCGCCACCGGCATCCAGATCTGTCCGAGCGTTTCCACCTTGTTTTTGCGCCCCAGCACCAGCAGCACCAGCGCGGCAAGGCAGCTCACCCCGGCCAGCACCTGCGACACGCGCAGCGGCGTGCCCGGGATGAACAGGCTGTCGGTGCGCAGCCCCTCGATCCAGAACCGGCCCAAGCCGTACCACACCACGTAGGACAAAAAGATTTGGCCCTTAAAGCGGCGTTTTTTGCACAGGACGTGCAAAATGCAAAAGCCGATGAGGTTCCACAGCGACTCGTACAAAAAGGTGGGGTGCACCGGCGCGCCGCCGTCGATGGTCATGCCCCAGGGCAGGCTGGTCGGGCCGCCGAAGGCCTCGGCGTTGAAGAAGTTGCCCCACCGGCCGAAGATCTGGCCGATGATCAGGCCCATGGCCGCGATGTCCAGCAGGCCCGGGATGTTCAGACGTTTGTGGCGGCCGTAGAAATAGATGGTCAGCGCCGTGCCGATGATGCCGCCGTAGATGGCCAGGCCGCCGTGCCAGATGGCGAAGATCTCCAGCGGGTTGTCCTTGTAGTTGTCCCACTGGAAGAACACATAATAGATGCGCGCGCACGCGATGCCGATGGGCACGCACAGCAGGATGAGGTCGTACAAATTGTCCAGCGAGTAGCCGAACTGGACGGTCTTGCGCGAGGCGTACACCGCCGCCACCACAAACCCCAGGCAGATGATCAGGCCGTACCAATAGATGTCCTTGAACGGCAGGGCGATCGCCACACTATTGATGGTGAATTCCAGCCCCAGCCCGGGGAAGCCAATCAGGTGTTCCATCAGCCCTTCCCCTCCCCGTCTGCCGGATAGACCGCCGCCAGCGCGGCACGGCCGGGCGCGGCCCACCGCGCGAACATGGCCTGCGCATCGGCCGGGGTAAATGCGTCGTATGCCGCCGGGAAGTCCAGCAGGTCGCCGCCGCCAAACAGCGCTTCGCACTGCGCCCGGCACAGTTCGCCTGGCTGGTCCAGGGTGCGCAGCGTGGCGCCGTAGGCTGCCCGCCGCGCCCGCTCGAAGCGGTCCGGGTCCACGCCCTGCCCGGCCAGGGTGCGCACTGCCTGCACCAGCTGGTCGTGCACCGCCTGCGGGTCCGGGCCGGTGCCGGTGAAGTGGGCGTAAGCCGCCTGGGGGTGCTGGCTGTATGCGGCTTCGAACTGGCGGTTGATCAACCGGTCGCGGTACAGCGCGGCATAGAGCGGCGCGCCCTCCCCGGCCAGGATGCGGCAGCACAATTCGCCCAGCAGCTGGCGGCGGACAAAGTCCTCGCCGTCCTGCACGGGGATATCCTTGAAGCCCACCAGGAAATGCGGCCGGGAGACCGCCATGCGGCAGGTCCATGCGGCCTGGCACACGGTTTCCTGCCGGGTGCCGTAGTCACGGTGCACGGCGATGGCGGGGGACTGGGGTGAATGCTGCTCGGCCAGGGCAACGATTTGGTCAAAGTCGGCCTGCCCGCACACGACGAGCGCCATGTTGGCCGGGTGGTAGAAGGCCTGGTAGCAGGTGTCCAGCAGGCTTGGGGTGATGGCCGCAATGCTGTCCACGCTGCCCGCGATCGATTCGCGCAGCGGATGGGTATGGTAGAGCGCCTGGTGCAGCCCGTTGAAGGCCTGCCAGAAGGGCTGGTCGTCCATCATGCCGATCTCCTGGGCGATGATGCCCTTTTCCTTTTGCACGTTGTCTTCGGTGAAGTAAGGGGTAAAGACAAACCGCAGCAGCAGCGTCAGGTTTTCCTCAAACCGGTCGGTGCAGGAAAAATGGTAGGCGGTCATGTTGTGGCTGGTGAAGGCGTTGGGTGAAGCGCCGGTGGCCGCGAATTTTTGCAGGGCGTTGCCGTCCTCGTCCTCGAACATTTTGTGCTCCAAAAAGTGGGCCACGCCCGCGGGCAGCTGCACTGCGCCGCCGCCCTCTGGGGTGAACCGGGCGTCCACCGCGCCGAAGTTGACCGCCAGCATGGCAAAGGTATAGGAAAAGTCCGGCTTGGGCAGATATACGACGGTCAAGCCGTTGTCCAGCGTGTGCCGGTAGACCGTCTGTTTGACGCGGTCGTATGTCCGGGACGCTCCGGCCGGGGTTTGGGTTGTTTGGGCGGTTTGCTTGCTGCTCATTGTGCCACCCCCTTCAAAAAGTAGATGGTGTCCAGCTCGATCTGCCGGCCGGCGGCGAGGACTTCGTCCATCGTAGCCTGGGCGACCGCCTGGCGGCGCGCCTGCAGGTCGTCCGGCACGCCGCCGATGGCCTGGCTCTGGTAGAAGCGCTCGAGCGCGAACGGCGAATCCTCCATCTGGCGCAGGCTGGTCAGCAGGGTGCGGCGCGCGCCCTCCAGCTCATCCGCGGTCAGCCCGCCCTGCTGCAAGTCGTAAAGCTGCTGCAAGATGGCGTCCCGGGCGGTTTCAAAGGCGGTGTTTTCGATGCCCGACGACACGGTCATAATGCCCTTGAGTTTGTCGAGCGACGCGCTGGCGTAGTAGCACAGGCTCATCTCCTCGCGCACCTTGCAAAACAGCCGCGCGCCCGTATAGCCGCCCAGCGCGGTGACGAACAGCATCAGCGCCGCGTACCGGCTGTCGTGGGCGGTCAGCCCGGTGCGAAAGCCCATGGCCAGCTTGCCCTGCCGCACGTCCATCTCCTCGGTGAAGAGGTGCGGCCGCGCAGGGGCGGCGCGCAGCACCGTTTGGGCGGCGCTTTGCACCCCGGCGCGCCGGCAGTCAAAGGCAGCCCCAAAGGCGGTTGCCACCGCGTCGGCTGTGGCGCTGCCGCAGTAGAACAGGTGGATGGGCGCGTGCGCCAGCGTATCCCGCCACACCTCGGTCAGGTGTGCGGCGGTGATTTGTTCGGCCCCTTCGGCGCTGCCGTATTCGCAATAGCCGAAGGGCTCGCCGGCGCACATGAGTTCCTGCATCCGGCGTGGCGCGTAGGTACGGGTGTCGTTGGGCAGCGCGCGGATGCGGTCGGCCAGGTTTTGCCGCTCCCCTGCCGTATAGTCCGGGCACAGGGTCCCTTCTTCGGTCAGGTAAGGGGCATTCCACAGCGCCCCGATGAGCGCCGCCGCCCGGCTTGTCAGGTCGTCGCCCGACGATGCGTAGGCCCCGTCGATGACGTCGGACAAAAAACCGATCGCCAGGTTTTCGCCGATTTTCCGCACAAAGGGCGCAATCCGCGCGCCGTACAGCCCGTCCAGCGCCTCGCCCAGGCTTTGCAGGTCCGGATGTTCGGCCGTACCCCGCGCGAGCACCTGCGGCAGCAGCGCCGCTGCCGCGTTTTCCGCTTGCAGCGGCACCGCCGCCGCCGCGCTGAGCGCCGAGGCTTTGAATTGCTCGGTCGTCAGGCAGGTCAGCGTCACGCCGCCTCCCAGCTCTTTTGTGGTGATTTGCTGCATGAAAATATTGCCTCATTTCTAAAGATACAAGCACTTCCCTCGCCGCATGGCAAGGGCGCGCGGCCTGCGCCGCACGTTGAATCCAGTATACCCGGATTTTCCGATAAAGTCCAGCGCGCAGCCGAATTTTTCTGCTTTGGCGCGGGGGCTCTGCCCCCTGCACCCCCGGCAGGGGACTCGTCCCCTGCACCCCTTCTGGCGGGGGCTCTGCCCCCTGCGCCCCCGGCGGGGCTCCGCGCCCCGCGCCCCCGGCAGGGGACCCGTCCCCTGCACCCCTTCTTTGCAGCATGATTTTTTTATCGAAATTTTCTCTTGACAATGGCCTTCCGGTGCGGTAAAATAATGCCGTTGCAGTTGTAAAGCCATTCTCCTTTACAGCGGGAGGCCAAATCCATGAAAAACAAACCGCTTGAAATGTGCTTGCTGTTTGACTTTTACGGTGAGATGCTCACCGACAAGCAGAAAGAGGCGTTTGATCTGTACTATAATGAGGATCTTTCGCTCACCGAGATCTCCGAGCACCTGGGCATTACCCGCCAAGGCGTGCGCGACAGCATTGTCCGCGCCGAACACGCCCTGCGCGAGATGGAACAACGCCTGGGCCTGGTCGCCCGCTACGGCAAGGTGGACGCCCTGGTCGATTCCATGCTCGACGATGTCCGCCGGCTGCGGATTGTAAACTCCAACCAACTGCGCAACCCGGAATTTTCCCGCGTGCTCGCCCGCCTGGATGAAAATCTCAAGGCCATCGCTGGCGGCCGCACCCTTTGACCGGAGGCTATCATGGCATTTGAAGGTTTAACCGAAAAGATTTCCAATACGTTTAAAAAGCTGCGCAACCGCGGCCGTCTGACCGAAGCCGACGTCAAGGAGGCCATGCGCGAAATCCGCCTGGCCCTGCTCGAAGCTGACGTCAACTTCAAGGTCGCCAAGGATTTCGTCAAGGCGGTCTCCGAAAAGGCCACCGGCGCCGACATCCTGGAGAGTCTGTCCCCGGCCCAGCAGGTCATTAAGATCGTCAACGAGGAGCTCACTGCCCTGCTCGGCGGGCAAAACGCCCGCATCACCATCGCCCCCAACCCGCCCACCATCGTCATGATGGCCGGTTTGCAGGGCGCCGGCAAGACCACCAACTGCGCCAAGCTGGCCGGCCTGTTCAAAAAGCAGCAGCAGCGCCGCCCGCTGCTGGTCGCCTGCGACGTCTACCGTCCTGCGGCGATCAACCAGCTCAAGGTGGTCGGCGGACAGCTGGGCATCCCGGTTTTCGAACAGGGCCAGGGCGACCCCATCGAAATCGCCAAGGCTGGCGTGGACTTTGCCCGTAAAAATGGGCATGATATGGTGTTCCTGGATACGGCCGGCCGGCTGCACATCGATGAGGCCCTCATGGACGAGCTGCGGCAGATCAAGGCTGCCGTGCAGCCCCACGAAATTTTGCTGGTCGTCGATGCGATGACCGGCCAGGACGCGGTCAACGCCGCCAAGGCCTTTGACGATGCGCTCGGCATCGACGGCGTGCTGCTCAGCAAGATGGACGGCGACGCCCGCGGCGGCGCGGCGTTGTCGGTCAAGGCCGTCACCGGCAAGCCCATCAAGTATATCGGCACCGGCGAAAAGCTGGACAACATCGAGCCCTTCCACCCCGACCGCATGGCGTCGCGCATCCTGGGCATGGGCGACGTGCTCACCCTCATCGAAAAGGCCCAGCAGTCCTTCGACGAAAAACAGGCTGCCGAAACCGCCAAAAAGATGTCGGCCGGCAAGCTGACCCTGACCGACTTCTACGAGCAGCTCCAGCAGATGAAGAACATGGGCTCCATGCAGGATATGCTGGGCATGCTGCCCGGCGTGGACGCCAAGGCCCTGGCCGGCGCCCAGCTCGACGAAAAGGCCATGGCCCGCACCGAGGCCATCATCCAATCCATGACCCCCAAGGAGCGCGACCATCCGGCCATCATCAACTTCAGCCGCAAAAAGCGCATCGCCGCCGGCTGCGGCCAGACCGTCGAAGAGGTCAACAAACTGCTCAAGCAGTTCGACATGATGCAAAAGATGACCAAGCAGCTCGCCGGCATGCAAAAGCGCGGCAAAAAGAAAAAGCGCGGCGGCGGCTTCCCCGGCTTGGGCGGGTTCAAATTGCCCTTTTAAATTTGTGTAAAGGTATTTTACAATAGAGTTTTGTTCGCTATTCCAAGGAGGTGAAAATAGAAGATGGTAAAAATTCGTCTGCGCCGCATGGGCGCAAAGAAAGCGCCGTTCTACCGGATTGTCGTTGCCGACTCCCGCTATCCCCGCGATGGCCGCTTTATCGAGGAGCTGGGCACCTATAACCCCATGACCAGTGAGGCTGCGGTGAAGATTGACGCCGAGCGCGCTCAGAAGTGGATCAAGAATGGCGCACAGCCGACCGACACCGTTCGCGGCATTCTCAAGAGGGCCGGTGTGCTGTAATGGAGTGTGAGGTTGTGGACATGAAGGAACTTCTGACCTACATTGTAGCCAATCTGGTGGCCGAGCCCGAGGCCGTTTCCGTTGAGGAGAAGGTGAGCGGCGACGAGATCATCTATGAATTGCGCGTCGCTGCCGACGATATGGGCCGGGTCATCGGCCGTCACGGCCGCATCGCCAAGGAGATCCGCACGCTGATGAAATCGGCCGGCAATCGGGAAAACAAAAAGGTTTCCGTCGAAATCTGCGACTGAAACCCTGGCATTCAAGAGAAAGGGCCTACCGCCGCGCGGCAGGCCTTTTCTTTGTCGTGATTTTTTCAAGGAGGCGTTCCATGCAAAAGCAATTCCTAGAAGCCGGGAAGATCGTCAACACCCACGGCGTGACCGGCGAAATCAAGGTCCAGCCCTGGTGCGATGCGCCCGACGTGCTCACCGGGTTCGATACCCTGTATCTGTCGCCGGAGGAGCCGGTGCAGGTCAAGCGGGCCTATGTGCACAAAAACTGCGTCGTCATGCGCCTGGAAGGGGTGGACACCTGCGAAGCCGCCGAAGCGCTCAAAAACAAGGTGCTCTACCTCAACCGGGACGACGTCGAGCTGCCCGACGACCTGGTGTTCGTGCAGGACATTTTGGGCCTGCCGGTTTTTGACACCCGCACCGGCCAGACGGTCGGCCACCTGCGCGACGTCCACCAGGGCGCCGGGCACGACCTGTACGTCGTCCAGCGCGACGGCAAGCCGGACGCGCTCATCCCGGCCTGCAAGCCCTTCCTCAAACGCGTGGACCTGGAACAAGGCGTCATCACCGTGGAAACCATCGAGGGCCTGATCGAATGAGGATTGACATCATGACCCTGTTCCCGGGCATGATCGAGCAGGTCATGGGCCAGAGCATCATCGGCCGGGCCCAGCAAAAGGGCCTGGTGCAAATCCGCCCGGTCAACATCCGCGACTACGCCCTGGACAAGCACCACAAAACCGACGACGCCCCCTATGGCGGCGGGCGCGGCATGGTCATGCTGCCCGAGCCGCTCTACCTGTGCCACCAGGCCATCACCGGCGGCGAACACGTCCACACCGTGCTGCTCAGCGCCCAAGGCACGCCCTTCAACCAAGAAAAAGCCCGCGAACTGCTTGCGCGCGGGCGGTTCATCCTGGTGTGCGGGCATTACGAGGGCGTGGACCAGCGGTTCATCGACACCTGTGTGGACGAGGAGATCTCCATCGGGGATTTTGTGCTGACCGGCGGCGAGATCCCGGCCATGGCGGTAGCCGATGCGGTCTGCCGCATGGTCCCCGGCGTGCTGCCCGAGGCGACGGCCTTCCAGGAGGAGAGCCATTGGGAGGGGCTGCTCGAGCATCCGCATTACACCCACCCGGCCGAATGGCGCGGCCAGGCGGTGCCCGAGGTGCTGCTGTCCGGCCACCACGCCAACATCACCCGCTGGCGGCGCAAAATGTCACTTGCGCGCACCCGCCGCGACCGGCCCGACCTGTTCGCGGCCTTCTCCCCCCGGGACAAGCAGGACCAAAAACTGCTCGACGAATTGCAGGCCGAAGAGGACAGCAACGCTTGAATCTTCTTACCAAGCCGGTGATGCTGGGAAGCTGTGCTGCTCTTTACCCGTTGCTTTGAAAATCTTGCGCCCGCGCGCGCGATTTGTGGTTTACAAATGAAAGTAAATTGCGGTAAAATAATAGGTAAAGAGAGATGCACAACAGGAGGTTCCCCCTATGATTATCACCATCACGCTCAACCCTGCGCTGGACCGCACCATGCGCATTGACCGCCCCCTGGTCCCCTGCAAACTCAACCGTGCCATCGGCAGTATGGTCGAGCCGGGCGGCAAGGGCATCAATGTTTCCTGTGCGATCAAGGCACTGGGCGGCATGAGCGTTGCGCTCGGCTTTTCGGCCGGTTCCAATGGCCGCATTTTGAAGGACGCGCTCACCTCTTCGGACATCCACCACGACTTTGTGGACGTGCCCGGCGAAACCCGCGTCAACATCCAGGTCATTGATGCTTCCGGCGACCACACCGAGATCAACGAGCCTGGCTCCAAAATCAGCGACAGCGACTACCTGCGCTTCCTCGACCGCATGGACCACTATTTGCAGCCGGAGAACATCTTCGTTATCACTGGCTCCACCCCGCCCGAATTTTCGGTTGATAACTACATCAAAATCTGTAAAAAAATTAAGCAAGCCGGCTGCCGTCTCATCATCGACGCATCCGGCGAACTGCTGCTCGCCGCGCTCAAGCTGGACCCGGATTTCGTCAAGCCCAACGTATACGAGCTGGCCGAAGCGACCGGCGACCCCTTCTCTACCGACCCGGAGGTGATCGTGCACAGCGCGCGCAAGCTGCTGGACATGGGCGCGCGTGCGGTATGCGTCTCCATGGCCCAGGAAGGCGCACTCTTTGTCTCCAAGGACGAGGCCGAAGCCCTCTTTGTCACCACCAACCCCAAGATTTACGATTGTGGCTCGGTCGGCACCGGCGACGCCATGGTCGGCGCCATCGCCAACTCCATGCAAAACGGCCTGAGCTTTTGCGAATTGGCCAAATACACCGTGGCAACCGGCCGCGCCTGCGCACGCCTGGCCGGCACCGAAATGGCCACCCTCAAGCGGGTCTTTGAAGTCTACGAAACCCTGCAAGTCTACACCGTTTGATTTACATCAAAACAATAAAAAGTCAGGTCACATGCCTGACTTTTTTTGCTTCAGACGGGGTTCCAAGGGGACGCGTCCCCTTGGCAGGGTGCAGGGACAGCGTCCCCGCCGGGGGCGTGGGGGCAGCGCCCCCGCCTGCCGCTACTTATGGTACTTGCCGCCGGATGACAGGTTGAAGGCGCGGTACAGCTGTTCGAGGGCCATGACGCGGGCCAGGTGGTGCGGGAAGGTCATGCGCGACATGGACAGGCGCAGCCGGGCGGCGCGTTTCAGCCCTTCGTCCAGGCCGAATGAACCGCCGATGAGCAGGGCCAGCCGGCTGGTGCCGGCCAGGGTCCAGCTGTCGAGGGTGCTGGCAAGCTGCTCGCTGGACAGCTCTTTGCCCTCCACGCACAGGGCAATGACCGCCGCCCCTGCCGGGATTTTGGCCCCGATGGCGGCGGCTTCCTTTTGCAGGGCGGCCTGGATCTGCGCCGGGGAGGGCCGGTCGGGCAGGCGCTGCTCGGGCAGCTCGACGATTTCCAGCTTGCAATAGGCGGCCAGGCGTTTTTCGTATTCGCGGACTGCGTCCTTCCAAAACCGCTCGCCCAGCTTGCCCACGCAGATCAAACGGACGCCAAGCATGGTGTGTTCTGGGGCTGCAGGTCGAGCGGGTGCTCCATCTCGGCCTTGGGGGCCACGAAGAGCGCGCAGTCCTGCCCGGCGGCGCGCAAAGCGGCCTGGGTTTCGCGGAAGGCAGTCAAGGGGGTGTTGTTGTGCTCGCTTAGATGGGCCAGGATGAGGGTTTGGGTGCCAGCGGCGGCGAGCTCGGCGGCGCAGGCGGCGCAATCGCGGTTGGACAGGTGTCCGCGCGGGCCGGCCACCCGCTGCTTGAGCGGCCACGGATAGGGCCCGGTTTGCAGCATTTGGACGTCATGGTTGGATTCGAGCACCACGGTGCGGCGGCCCAGCAGCTGGTCCTTGACCAGATCGGGCATAAAGCCCAGGTCGGTTGCAAAGCCGAAGGACAGGCCGTCGCCCTCGACGGCAAAGCCCACGCTTTCGGCAGCGTCGTGGGGCGTCGGGAATGTGCGCACCAGCACCCGGCCTACCGCAAAGCGGTCGCCGCCCGAAAATGGGCGCAACAAAGCCGCCAGCGCCGGGATGCGGTCTGTCACGGCCGCCGCCGTCCCAAAGCTGGCATAGATGGGCGTATCGAATCGTTTGGCAAAGGTGGCCAGGCCCTTGATGTGATCGGTATGCTCGTGGGTTAGGAGCACGGCATCGAGCAGATCGGGTGTCAGGCCCACCCGCGCCAGGGCAGCGGTCAGCCGCCGGACCGACACGCCCATGTCGATCAAAATGCGCGTATTGCCGCCCACAAGCAGGCTACAATTGCCCTGCGACCCGCTGGCGATGCTATAATAGTAGGTTTGGTCCAAGGCAATATCTCCCCTCTTGCTGCAAGCGGCCTACATCACCGCAGGTAGGGTGGATGCGCAGTTACTTTGCCATTGGCATACTGCCGCCGTCCACGTCCGGGATGTCGGCCCGGTACATATCCGCGCCCAAGGCGACGAATTTTTCGACCAAATTTTCATAGCCGCGTTCGATATTGGTGACCTGCTCGACCTGGGTGGTGCCCTTGGCGGCCAAGCCGGCGATGACCATGGCTGCGCCCGCGCGCAGGTCATAGGCGCGCACCGGGGCAGCGATCAGTTCGCGCACCCCTTCGACCACGGCGATTTTGCCGTCCACATGGATGCTCGCGCCCATGCGGGCCAGCTCCTCAGTATAGCGGTAGCGGTTATCCCACACGCCCTCGGTGATGATGCTGGTACCTTCGGCCAGGCACAAGGCGGTGGTCATTTGGGGCTGCATATCGGTTGGGAAGCCCGGATAGGGCAAGGTTTTGATGTTGGTACGGGTCAACCGGCCCATGCGGCTGACCAGGACGGCGTCGTCAAACTCGGTGATTTCCACGCCCATTTCGGCCAGTTTGCCGGTGATGCACTCCAAGTGCTTGGGGATGACGTTCTTAATGAGCGCTTGCCCGCCGCAGGCGGCCACAGCGGCCATGAATGTGCCGGCTTCGATCTGGTCGGGGATGATGGAATAGGTGCCGCCGTGCATTTTTTCCACGCCGCGGATTTTGATTACGTCGGTGCCGGCGCCCTTGACATCGGCGCCCATGGCGTTGAGGAAGTTGGCCAAATCCACGATATGGGGCTCTTTGGCAGCGTTTTCGATGATGGTCTGGCCTTTGGCGAGCACGGCTGCGAGCATGATGTTGATGGTCGCGCCGACCGACACCACGTCAAAATAGATATGCGCGCCGATGAGGCCCTGGGGCGCTTCGGCATGGATAAAGCCGCCTTCCCGGATGGACACCTTGGCGCCCAGTGCTTCAAAGCCCTTGACGTGCTGGTCAATGGGCCGGATGCCGCCAAAGTTGCAGCCGCCCGGCATAGCGACTTCTGCATGGTGATATTTTCCAAGAAGCGCGCCAATTAAGTAATAAGACGCGCGGATTTTCCGCATCAGTTCGTAAGGGACCTTGGCGTCCTGGACATACTCGCCGTCCAGTTCGACCGTTGTGGCGTTGATCAGCCGCACCGAAACCCCCAATTCGCGCAAGATCTCCAGCTGCATGGTCACGTCGTTGATCTGCGGAACATTTTCGATGCGGCACACGCCGTCGGCCAACAAAACCGCCGGGATGATGGCAACCGCCGCGTTTTTGGCGCCGCTGATTGTAACTTCTCCGTTCAGGCGCTTACCGCCGTTAATGACATACTTGGTCAATGTAACCGTCTCCTTAATATGCTAAAAAGCGGGGTTTTCCATTCTGCATCCTTTGGAAAAATGGCTGCGAAGAAAACCGCTTGATATAATCATTATAACAAAGCCGCGCCTGCATGTTCCAGCGGCACAGGCTAATACTTCAGATATTTTACCACAATCCACCGTGAAAAGTAAAGCCTTTTCCCAATTTTGTACCCACATTTCGGGCTAAAATCCGGGCTAAAAATTCACCGGCCGCCGTTTGATGTAAATTTTCCCATTCTTCGTAAGGGCTTATCCCTTTACAGCCCTGGCTGGTTTTTTTGTCCCGCCCGGATGACTGGCCAAGGCCTTGCCAGGCTGTGTTTTCCGCCCGCTGCCTCCCTCTCAGCTTTCCCTTTCCCGGCAAATTTAAAACCGGCATGGGTGCACCCATGCCGGTTTTTTCATGCGGGGTTTATTCTTCTTCTGCTGCTGTGATTTCATTTTTGATCGGGTCTGCGTAGTATACGCCGGTGTCTGCCGTAATTTTCCACACAGGGCTGAGTTGGAACTGGTTCCCCGCCGTGTTGCCCAGCAGCAGCCCAGGTTCCATGTCCACCACCTGGGATGCCAATCCTTGCCGTGCAAATTGCAGCAGCGCATCCACAGGGTTATAGGTGGCATACAGGTCGCTGCGGGTGGCGTAGGGTGTGTCAAAGGTCCAAAGCCCTTCGATGCGCACCGCCTCTTCGGAAAAGGTCACGGTCAGCGCCCGGTTGAACACCGCATAGCCCGCGGTTTTGAAGTGGGCGCGCGCCGTCCAGACGTGGGTTTCCCAATCGGCGCCCGCCGTCTGGATGCCCGCGTCTTGCAGCAGCGCGGCCGCCTGCGCGCGCACCTCGTCTGCGGTCGGGCGGACGTATCCTGCCGGCTGCAGCACAGCTTCCAGCGTGCCGTCCTCGCTCCACACCACCGTCCCAACCGGGCTGGTGAACCGCGAACCGGCCTCCTCTTCGCTGCGCTCGGCCTCGCCGCCGAGCAGCGCAGTAGCGACCGCTGCTTCATCGGCCCGGTTGCGGTCGATGTTCAGTTGCGGCATGAGCGCCTCGTCGGGCAGCGACATGGTTTCGTCCAGGGTCAGGCCGTACCCGGCCAGCACGGTATCCAGCTGCGCGCGGGTTGTTTGCGCCTGCTGGTAGGCCGAAAAGGCTTTCACGCCCAGCATACAGCCCAAAAAGCCGTCCACCAGCAGCAGCAGCACGATCAAGATGGATTTTACCCGGCTCCACTGCATCCCAGCATCCTCCTTGTTTTGCTTGCCCTGCGCGTTCTGCGCGCCTGGCTTGTTTTATGAGACATAGCATCGTTCGGCTGTTGCGGTGCCTTCGGCCACCCGGTAGACCACCGCCAGCCGGGCCGGGGCATCCTGGGTGGCCGGGGCGGCGGACGCCGCCTGTGCGCTGCCCAAAAGCGCCGTCTGCACACCCGTGGACTGGAAGCTGGACAGGTGGATTTGGGCGGCCACCAGGCGGTCATCCTGGAATTCAAACCGGGCAAAGGGCGGGTCAGCCGCCACCGGGATGCCGCCGACCAGCTGGATAAAGGTCAGCACCCGCACCCCGTCGTCGCCCTCGGCCACATCGTACAGCATGGCTTGCGAGCTATCGGACACGCTGCTTTGCACGGTTTTCAGCAGCGTGTAGGCGAAGTCCACCTGCAGCCGCAGGGTGTCCTCCCGCGCGGTTTCGGCCGTGTTATACACCTGCATCCCGCCTTCGAGCGCCGACGTGCGGAACTCCACCGTACCGTCGGCCGATACGTGGAGCGTGCTGTAATTTTCCGCATACACCTGGGTTGCGCCCTGGTTTTCGGTGTAGCTGCGCACGTGCGGGTCATAGGCGAAGGCATCGAGCAGCAAGGTGCCCTGCAAATTGGGCGGCTGCACGGCCAGCTGTTCGGCCCGCAAGCTGCCGTCGTCGGACAAAAGCGTGTCCGGCCGCACGCCTGTCAGGCCCTCTGTCCCTGCAAACCGGCAGGCCGTTGCCGGATAGTTTTCCATGGCGGTCTGCCAATCGTCCGGGCGGGCGGTGGTTTCGGCCATCCAATACCCCTCTGGCCCGTGCAGGTAGAGCTGGCCATCCGCGGTCAGCAGCAGGGCGTCGGCCAGCTGGGCGCTGGCCGTTTCGCCCTCCATCCAGCCGGCCAGCAGCGATACAGGCAGCGCGCCCTCGTAGCCGAAGTAGAGCACCTCGCCTTGCAGCGCCTTGGTAAAGTCGTCTTGGGTGGATGCGGCAAAGCTGCCGCTGTTGCTGAGCGCTTGGCTCATGCTGCCGCGCAGCGCGTCGTACAGCGTGGACACTGCGGCTGCCTGGTACTGCGCGCCCACCAGCTCGCCCTCCAACGTCACTGCCACGCGAGTGGGCTGGGCAGCCGGGTCGGCGCCGGTGCGGATTTCAAAGCCGCCCACGCCGTAGGTGAATTTTTGGTATACTTTGGAGATCAACGTGCTCGAAGGCGCGTCCGCCAAGCGCAGGTTGGTCAGCCAGGTCAAAAACGTCAGCGCCAGCATCCCCAAAAACAGGATGAGCAGCGCCAAATTCTTGAGGGCGTTTCGAATTCTTTGTTGGTCCATAGGCTCAGCCATCCTTTGCCTGCAAATCGACCGGCAGCGTGATCGTGACCACCGTGCCCACGTTCACCCGGCTGTCCAGCCGGATGCTGCCCTTGTGTGCCTCGACCATTTCCTTTGCGATGGCCAGGCCCAAGCCGGTGCCGCCTTTTTGGCGTGAGCGGGCCTTGTCCACCCGGTAAAACCGCTCGAACAAGCGCGGGATATCCTCCTCGGGGATGCCGATGCCGTTGTCCGCAATGCGCAGTTCGATGGCGCCCTGGTCTGTTTGGGCGGCCGATACATGGATGCGCCCGCCGCTCGGCGTGTACTTGATCGAGTTGGAGATGATGTTGACCACCACCTGCTCCAATCGTTCCTTGTCGCCCACCATTTCGGGCAGGTCGGGCTGCATGTCCAGCGTCAGGGTATGGCCGTTGTTTTGGGCGTCCAGCTTCATGGCGGTGTAGACGTTTTCCAGCATTTCTTGGATGGAGAAGCGGCGGAAGGTCAGGTCCATGCGGCCGTAATCCAGTTTAGACAGCGTCAGCAGGTCTTTGACGATGCGCGTCATGCGGTCGGCCTCGCCCGAGATGACCCCCAAAAAGCGCTTTTCGGTTTCCGCCGGCAACTCGCCTGCGGCGTCCAGCAGGGTTTCGGTGTAGCTTTTGATGTTGGTCAGCGGCGTGCGCAGCTCGTGCGACACATTGGCGACGAATTCCCGCCGTGCGTCGTCCAGCTTGCGCTGCTCGGTGATGTCGTGGATCATGACGATCACGCCGCGCTCATTTTCCCCGGCGCCATAGGGCGCGATGAGCACGTTGAGCGTGCGGCCCAGCCGCTCGATCTCGGCGCTGGTGAATTTGCGCTCGCCGCTGGCCGCGGGCAGCGTCAGGCCGGGGAACACCTGGTCGAAGGTCATATTTTCGTCGAAGGTGACCCCCATCAGCCGCTCGGTGGCCGGGTTCATGTGGATGATGTGGCCGTCCGAAGTAAAGCCTGCCACCCCGTCAGCCATGTGCAGAAAGACCGTGTTGAGCTTGTCGCGCTCCTCCTGCACTTCGCCCAGCGTGCTTTGCAGCATTTCGGCCATGTAGTTGAAGTTTTCGGTCAGGTTGCCGATTTCGTCGCCCGATTGGATGGGCAAACGGTGGCTGAAGTCGCCCGATGCAACCAGCTGGGCCTGTTTTTTGATGTTCTCGATCGGGGTGGTGATGGTCTTGCTGAGCAAGAAGCTCAGCAGCACCGCCACCAGCAGACCGAACAGCATCGATTCGAGGACGATGCTGAAAAAACGCCAAGAAAGGTCTTGGATCTCCTGCTTGTCGTCTTTGATGTACACAATGTAATCTTGATCGCCGCCATCGACCGGATAGGCGGCGTCCAAATAGCTCTCCACAACCGAGTTTTGGATGCCCACCTCGCCCGCCATGGCCGCGATCAGGTTGGGCGTCGCGCTCAGGTCCGCGCTCGCCTGCACCCGCGAGCCGCTCAGGTAGCCGCCGTCTGCGTCCAAAATGTAGTAGTTGCGGTGGCTGTCGATGCCCAGCGAGCCCGTCCAGGCCGTGACCACCGACGCCAGCTGGTCCTCGCCGCCCTCCTGGGCTGCTTCGTTGAGCGACACCAGCATTTCCGACGTAAACACGCCGGTCACCTGGTCGTGAAAGTCCTTCAGATAGAAGTTGCCCACGCTGTTGATGAGGAAGGTGCCCATCACAGCCATCACCGACACGATCAGCAAGATCAGGATCAGGACAAGCTTCATATGGAGGCTGCGAAACATACGCATTTTCTCCTTTGCTTTTGTATAGGCAGGGGCTCTGCCCCTGCACCCTGGCGGGGCTCCGCCCCTGCACCCCGGCGGGGCTCTGCCCCTGCACCCCGGCGGGGCTCCGCCCCTGCACCCCGCGAGCCTTTGAAAAGGCTCGAGCCAAACTTTGCGCGGAATGCGGATCGCATTCCGCTTCCGCTATTCCGCTAAGTTTCGCTAGGTTTCCAATGGGGTGTTAGATGCGTTCCAGCGGTTCGGTGTCTGAAAAATAGTAGCCAAACCCGCGTTTTGTGATGATGAACCGCGGCTGTGCCGGCTGGTCCTCCAATTTTTCGCGCAGCCGGCGGATGGCCACGTCCACGGCGCGCAAGTCGCCGTAGTAGTCATAGCCCCACACGTTTTGCATGAGTTCTTCGCGGGAGAACACCTTCCCCGGCTCGGCGGCCAGGAAGGTTAAAATATCGAATTCGCGTACCGACAGATCCAGCGGTTTGCCGTCTTTATACACCACGCCGCGGTCGGCTGCGATCACCAGCTTGCCGCCCGGGATGCTGGACACGTCCTCAGCGGCTGTCTGCTGTGCGGACACCCGCCGGATATTGGCTTTGACCCGCGCCAGCAGTTCGCGCATGGAGAAGGGTTTGGTGATATAGTCGTCCGCGCCCAGCTCCAGGCCCAGCACTTTGTCCGCCTCCTCCTCCCGGGCGGTCAGCATCAGGATGGGCACCTGTGAGCTTTGCCGCACCCGGCGGCACACCTCGAACCCGTCCATTCCCGGCAGCATCACGTCCAGCAGCACCAAATCGGGCGACTGCTCCAGCGCTGCCCGCAGGCCGTCCGGGCCGTCGTTGGCTTCCAGGGTATTGTAGCCCTCGCGTTGCAGGTTGAAAATCAGGATGTCAGCGATTGCTTTTTCGTCCTCCACCACCAAAATGGTTTTGTCCATTGTGTTCCTCCTATGGGGTATGGCCTTAGATGAGGCCCTTGAGCCGCGCGCGGTAGGCTGCGGCCATGGTTTTGCCGTCTTTGATCTCGTCTGTCAAAATGCGCTGTTCCAGCTCGGCAAACGGCATGGTCACCCGCTCGACGAATTCGTCCTCATCCGGGTTGCACTGGCCGGGCGACAGGTCCATCGCTGCGAACAGATAGACGATTTCGTCCAAAAATCCGGGCGACGGATAGATGCAGCCCAGCTCGATGAGCCGGCCGGCGGTAAAGCCGGTTTCCTCTTGCAGTTCGCGCAGGCCGCAGGCTGCGGCGTCCTCGGGGCCGTGGTCCATTTTCCCGGCCGGGATTTCGTAGATGGTCTCGCCGTAGGGGTAGCGGAACTGCCGCACCAAGATGACGTTGCCGTCCTGGTCGATCGGCAGCACGCCCACGCCGCCGACGTGTTCGCACACCTCGCGCGTGGCCGTGCGGCCGTTGGGCAGCTCGACCTGGTCCACCCGGGCGCGCATGATTTTGCCTTGGAATTTGTAGGCTTGGTTCAGGGTTTTTTCGGTGAAATCCATGCTGTTTTCTCCTTGCTGGTGGTTTGTTTGTTCGTCTTAATGCAGTTGGTAGAGTTGGGCGCTATTGGGCGGCAGTTCGAGCACCAGTTCTTCCGCATCCGCGTAGCCGTCGCCGGTGAACAGGTCGCGCGCCTCCTGCGCGCCCTCCAGCGCATAGCTGACCGGTTCGCTGCCGCGGTTGACCGTCACCAGCACCCGTTCCTCTTCGCTTGCGCGCTGGTAGAGCAGCACCGCGCCCTTGGCTTCCAAAAATTCCAGTTCGCCGTCGATCAGCGCCGGGTTTTGGCTGCGCACGGTGCACAGGGTGCGGTAAAAGGACAGTAGCTCGGTGTCCTCCTCGCCCCAGGGGTAGGTGCGGCGGTTGAAGGGGTCCTCATAGCCCTGTTGTCCGGCCTCGTCGCCGTAGTAGATGGTCGGTGAGCCCGGCATGGTAAATTGCAAAATGGCCGCGATTTTGAGCAGCTGCTTGGCGTGCGCCAGCGCCTCACCTTCCAGGCGGTGGTTTGCGCGGAAGTCGCGGCTTGCGCCCCAATCGTCCGGCCGGGCACCCAGGGCTGTGATGGCGCGGGGGGTGTCGTGGGTGCCGATGATGTTCATCAGGTTGTAGAACATCGCGCGCGGGTAATTTTCCCGCAGGCATTCGATTTTTTCGGCGAAGTCCTCGGCCGGCGAGCCGGTCAAATAGGCCATGATGCCGTCGCGCAGCGGGTAGTTCATCACGCTGTCCAGCTCGCCGCCCTGGAAGTACCGCCGGCGCACGTCGTAGCTGATTTTGTTGGAAGCGTCCTCCCACACCTCGCCCACGACCAGCGCGTCCGGCTTGACCTCGCGCGCGGCCTGGTTGAGCTTTGCGATGAAGGCATCGGGCAGCTCGTCGGCCACATCCAGCCGCCACCCCGACGCCCCGGCTTTGAGCCAGTGGCGGATGACGCTGTCCGCGCCGGTGATGATATAGTCCAGGTATTTGGGGTTCATCTCGTTGACCTGCGGCAGGGTGTAGATGCCCCACCACGACGAATACTGGTCGGGCCAGCGGGAAAAGTCGTACCAATCGAAATAGGGGGATTCTTTGGACTGATAGGCGCCCACGCTGTCGTAATGGCCGCGGGCGTTGAAATAGCGGCTGTCGTAGCCGTTGTGGCTGAACACGCCGTCCAGGATCACCCGCATCCCCCGTTTGCCGGCTTCGCGGCACAGGGTGCAAAAGTCCTCCTCGGTGCCCATCATGGGGTCGATGCACTGATAGTCGCCGGTATCGTACCGGTGGTTGGAAAAGGCTTCGAAGATGGGGTTGAAATAGATGGTTTGCACGTGCAGGCTCTCCAGGTAGTCCAGTTTGGACAGCACCCCTTTGAGGCTGCCGCCGAAGAAGTCGTTGTTTAGGATTTCGCCTTGTGCGTTGGGCTGATAGACCGGCGTATCCGACCAATTGTGGTGGACGTGGCGTTCCGAGCGGTAGCCGGTTTCGGGCGGGATCTCGGTCCGGCAAAATCGGTCGGGGAAGATGTTATACGTGATGCCCCGGCCGAACCAGCCGGCCACCGCATAATTGCCGTCGAATACGGTCATTTGGAACAAGCTGCCCGGCTGGTCCTGCACCGTCCCTTCGCCGCCGCTGCTGCGGCAGATATAATAGGTTTCTTTTTCTGTGTGGATACAAAAACAATACCAAAAAAGCCCGGGCGCGCCTGCCGGCAGCTCGATGGAGTACCGGTCCCGTGCGCCCTTATATCCGTTCCAGTGCAGCGGCAAGGTTTGGGCCTGGCTGCCGTCCGGCGTGAGCAGCAGCTCGGCCGACAAAATCCCCGCCGAACGCAGCGGGTAGATGTTCAGCCGCACCGTTTCGCCGCTTGGAACCGCGCCGTACGGGCTTTTGCACGCGATTTTTCTAGAACAGAAGATGCTTGAAACTTCGTACATGAATAATCTCCTTTGTGATCGCGGCCAGTGGGTTTGTCCGGGCCGCATCCATCGGTTCGTTTGGTGTGAAGGCGTGCAGTGGCCGGGGGTTTTCTCCCCGATGTGCGCTGCGCCGTTTCAGTTCACACGTTTCCAGGTTAAGTATACCACAAATCCCGCGCTTTTTTAAGGGGGCAAATCGCTTTTTTACAATTCCGGGCCATTCTGCGCAAAAAAACCCCAACCCGGAGGGCCAAAGCCTGCCGGGTTGGGAAGTTGCAGCTTTTTGACAGTCTTTTAATAGGCGAAGTTGGTGTACACCCGCCAGATGTTCTGCGCGTATTCAGCGACCGCGCGGTCGGCCGCAAACCGGCCGGAATTTGCGATGTTGATGAGGGACATGTAGTTCCAGTTTTCCGGGCGCTGGTACATCTGCGCCACCCGTTCCTGGGCGAAACGGTAGGATTCAAAGTCCTTGCAGATCATAAACCGGTCGGTCCGGCCCGGGCCGCCGTCGATCAGGCTGGCCACCACGCTGCCATAATCGACATGGTCACCGAACCCGGTGCGGATGTGGTCGAGCACGTCCTTCAAGATGGGGTTTTGGTTGTAGTAGTCGCGGGCGCAATAGGCGCCGGATGCGGCCAGCGCTTCGGCTTCGGGTGCTTCCATGCCGAAGATGAAGATATTTTCCGGGCCGACCGCCTCACAGATTTCGATGTTGGCGCCGTCCATGGTGCCGATGGTCAGCGCGCCGTTCATCATGAATTTCATATTGCCGGTGCCCGAGCCCTCCTTGCCTGCCAGCGAGATCTGTTCGGACAGTTCGGCGGCCGGCATGATGCGCTCGGCCAGCGACACCCGGTAGTCCTCCAAAAAGACCACCTTGAGTTTGTCACCGATGTCCGGGTCGTTGTTGACCAGGTTGGCGATCGAGTGGATGAGCTGGATGGTCTTTTTGGCCATGGCATAGCCCGGCGCCGCCTTGGAGCCGAACAGCATGGTACGCGGCACAAACGGCATCGACGGGTTGGCCTTGAGCGCGTGGTACATGGCCAGCACGTGCAGCACGTTGAGCAGCTGCCGCTTGTATTCGTGCAGGCGCTTGACCTGCACGTCGAAAATCGAGTCCAGGTTGACCTCGATGTGGTTGTGCTCGGCGATGTATTGGGCCAGGCGCTGCTTGTTGCGGCGCTTGATTTCGGCCAGCTGCCGCAGCAGGCGGGTGTCGCCGCCGAAGTTGGACAGCACCTGCAACTCCGACGGGTGGGTGATGAACCCGCTGCCGATCTTGGACTGGATGAGGTCGGTCAGCTCGGGGTTGGCCTCGCACAGCCACCGCCGCAGCGCAATGCCGTTGGTCACATTGCCAAAGCGCATGGGGTAT
Source organism: uncultured Butyricicoccus sp. (assembly GCA_904420185.1). Lineage (GTDB taxonomy): Bacteria > Bacillota > Clostridia > Oscillospirales > Butyricicoccaceae > Butyricicoccus_B. Next base: position 33,130 of record CAJFUJ010000047.1, read on the forward strand.
ACGCGGTACAAATCCGCGAACACCCGCTCGCGCAAAATGGCCGAGTGCAGCTCGGACACCCCGTTGACCGAAAACGAACCCACCACCGCCAGATGGGCCATGCGCACCTGCCCGTCGGCCACGATGGCCAGGCGGGAGATCTGCTCAAAGTCGCCCGGGTAGTAGTTCCACAGCTCTTTGCAGTAGCGCTCGTTGATTTCGTTGATGATCATCATCACCCGCGGCATATGGCCCTGCACCAGGTCGGTCGGCCAGCACTCGAGCGCCTCGGGCATGACCGTGTGGTTGGTGTACGCCACCGACTGGGACACGTTGTTCCAGGCCATCTCCCAGCTCATGCCCTCCTCGTCCATGAAAATGCGCATCAGCTCGGGGATGATGAGCGCCGGATGGGTGTCGTTGATGTGGATGACGTTTTTCTCGGCAAAGTTTTGCAGGGTACCATATTGGGCCTTGTGCTTGGCGCAGATGTCCTGCGCGGTTGCCGACACCAGGAAGTACTGCTGTTTGAGCCGCAGCGACTGCCCGGCCAGGTGGTTATCCTCGGGGTAGAGCACCTTTGAAATCGATTCCGCCATGGCCACCTTTTCCACGGCGCCCAGGTAATCGCCCTTGGAGAAGGCGTTCATGTCCAGCGCGATCGGGCTTTTGGCCTGCCACAGCCGCAGCCGCGCGATGTTGTCGGTATGGTAGCCCGAGATGGGCATATCATACGGCACCGCCAGCACCGGCGTATAGTCGGTGTGCTCGACGGCCAGGCCGTCCTCCTCCCAGCGGGTCTTGACCGCCCCGCCGATGCGCACCTCGCGCACGTCGTCCATGGCCGGGATCTGCCACACCGCGCCGGTTTCCAGCCAGGTGTCGGGCAGCTCGACCTGGGCGCCGTCCTCGATTTTCTGCTGGAAAATCCCGTTTTCATAGCGGATAGAGTACCCGTTGCCGCACAGGCCCAGTGTAGCCATGCTGTCCATGTAGCAGGCCGCCAGCCGTCCCAGCCCGCCGTTTCCAAGGCCGGGATCGTCCTCCTGCTCAAAGATATCCGCCATCTCATAGCCCAAGTCGGCCAGCGCGCCCTCGAGCGCCTCCTGAATGCCCAGGTTGAACGCGTTGTTGCGCAGGGAGCGGCCCAGCAGAAATTCCATGCACAGATAATGCACTTGCCGCGCCCCTTCCTGCCGCGCCTGCCGCTGGGTTTCCATCATGTGGTCTACCAGCTGGTCACGGATGACCATCGCGCAGGCTTGGTAAATTTGCTTGGGGCTGGCCTCGGTTGCCTCGCGGCTGAAATGCCGCCGCAGCTTACCGATGATCTCTTCTTTGATTTGGGTTTTGCTGTTTGCCATGATTTGCCGTTTACAAGGCCCGGCGTAAGCCGGGCCTCATCCTCCTTCCAGATACAGTCATCCTCACCGCTGTCTCTCTTCTTCTCTCTTTGTGGGGCGTTTAGAGCGATTGGTAGATCTCCAGGTATTTTTCCGCCGAACGTTTCCAGCTGAAGTCCGACTTCATGCCGCCGATAACCAGCTTCTTCCACGCCTCCTTGTTATACCGATACACCCCGCACGCCTCGCGGATGACGTGCAGCATATCGTGCGCGTTGTAGCTGTGGAAGGTAAAGCCGTTGCCGGTACCGAGGTAATCGACAAAGGCGGTCACCGTGTCCTTCAGGCCGCCGGTCTCGCGCACAATCGGGATGGTCCCATACCGCAGCGCAATCATCTGCGCCAGGCCGCACGGCTCGGATTTGGACGGCATCAGGAACAGATCGCAGCCGCCGTAGATCTTGCTGGCCATCTCGTCTGAAAACATCACCGACACCGAGATCTTACCCGGATACCGCCGCTTGGCTTCCATGAACATCTGCTCATACCGCCAGTCGCCCTTGCCCAGCACGACAAGGCGCAGGTCCTCTTCCAAGATTTCGTCCAGCACCACTTCGAGCAGGTCAAAGCCCTTGTGCCCGGCAAAGCGCGACACCATGCCGATCACCGGCGTGTCCTCGCCGCCCTCCAGCCCGCACATGGCCAGCAGGTCGGCCTTGTCGGCCGCCTTGCCCTTGAGGCTGCGGGTGGTGTAGTTTTTGTACAAGTAGGCGTCTGTGGCCGGGTTAAACCGCTCCTGGTCGATGCCATTGATGATGCCATACAGCTTGTAGCTGCAATCGCGCAAAATGGGGTCCAAGCCGTGGCCGTAATAGGGGGTTTGGATTTCCTCCGCATAGGAGGGCGAAACCGTAGTCACCGCGCTTGAGGCCACAATCGCCGCCTTCATCAAATTGACGTCCCCGTCCATGGCCATAAAGCCCGAACGGAAGTGGGCGTCGTCGATGCCCAGCACGTATTCCAGGATTTCGCGGCCGTACCGCCCTTGGTAGGCGATGTTGTGAATGGTGAACACTGTCTTGATGCCCTGGTAATAGGGCCGCCCGGCGAACATCAGGTTGTAATAGACCGGGGTTAAGGCGGTCTGCCAGTCGTTGCAGTGGATGACGTCGGGTTTAAATTCCAGGTCGGGCAGGATTTCCAGCACCGCTTTGGAGAAAAACGCAAACCGTTCGGCGTCGTCGTACTCCCCATAGATTTGCCCGCGCGCGAAGTAATATTCGTTGTCGATGAAGTAATAGTCTACGCCCTCTTCGGTATAGCGGAACACGCCGCAATACTGGTTGCGCCACCCGAGTTGGACATAGGCGTTTTTCAGGTAGGTCATTTTTTCGCGCCAAGCCTGCGAGATCGCGCTATAAAGTGGGCAGAACACCGCCACCTCGTGGCCTTCGACGGCCAGCGCTTTGGGCAGCGACCCCGCCACATCGCCCAGCCCGCCGGTTTTGGCAAAGGGGGCTACTTCGCTGGCGACATACATAATTTTCATAAGGGGTACCTCCAAACCGGCAAAGCAGGGCGCGCCAGGGGGACGCTTCCCACCCTGCCTGTCAAACAGTCTTGTGGTCTATCATCTGTAAATGGGGCGCGCCGTCAAACCACCGAGCTCTTGGCGATGACCACCGGGTAATTTTCGTGGCCCATCATGGTGCGGCCCTCCCGGATGGTGACGCCGCGGTCGGTGATGATGTGCGCCAGTGATGCGCCGCTTAGGATGCGGCCGTTTTCCATGATGATCGAGTCGCGGATCTCGGCGTCTTTTTCCACCAGCACGTCGCGGAACAGCACCGAATTGACAACTTTGCCCTCGATATAGCAGCCGTCAGCGATCAAGCTGTCCTCCACGTCGGCCTTATCCCCATAATATGCCGGTGATTCGTCGTGGATGCGGGTATAGATCGGGCGTGAGCGCAAAAACAGCTCGCCGCGGGTTTCCTTGTCCAGCAGGTCCATGTTGGCCTGGAAGAAATCCTTGGCGTCCTCGATTTTGACCGCATATTCGCCGAACAGGTAGCCGCCGATCTTGCTGTCGGTCAGCGCGCGGGTGAGCAGCTCGCGCTCAAAGTGGATGCAGTTGTGGGTGACGCAGTCGGCGATGAGGTGGATGAGATACTGCCGGCTCATCACATAGATGCCGAGCGCCTCATGTTTGCAGCGGCTGTCGTTGCTGTCGCCCACCCGGATGTCCACGATTTCGCGGCGGCGGTTCATCTCGCAGTAGGTGGTAAACGGGCTGTCCTTGCTCTTTTTGGTGACCACCATGGTGATATCGTTGCCCGCGTTTTTGTGCTGCTCGACCACGTCGTCGATCGGGATGTTGGCGACAATATCGCCGTCCGACAGCACCACATAGTCAGCGCGGTTTTTCTGCAAGAAGTCGATCGCGCCGGCCAGCGCGTCGATCTTGCCGCGGTATTCGCCGATGACAAAGGGCGAGGATTTTTTGGAGTAGCTGTATGGCGGCAGCATGGTCACGCCGCCGTTTTTGCGGGACAGGTCCCAATCCTTGGCGTTGCCGATGTGGTCGATGAGCGACTGGTATTTGTCTTTCATCAGCATCCCCACCCGGTAGATGCCCGAGTTGACCATGTTGGAAAGCATAAAGTCCACAATGCGGTACCGGCCCCCAAACGGCACGGCCGCCACGGTGCGGTGCTCGGTGATCTCTCGCAGGTCATTATCGGTATCAAAGGCGATAATGATGCCCAGTACGTTTTTCATATTCATGCTTCCCCTCTCTATCAAATCATATCCGGGAGGTCTTCGCCGGCCATTTCCTTTGCGCCCAGCTTGGCCCCGCGCCCGACGCGCACCTCGGCGGCCACAACCGCCACGCCCCAGTTTTCGATCTCCCCGTCCGACGGGCTGGCGCCTACCTGCGCGTTTTCACAAATGCGCGCGTTCTCGGCCACAATGGCATAGCGCACCACCGCGCCTGGCTCGACCACCGTGCCTGGCATCAGGATGGAATACTCCACCGTCGCGCCCTTGCAGATGGTCACGTCGGAAAACAGCACCGAGCCCGACACATTGCCCATGATCTCGCACCCTTCGGACACCAGCGAATGGGTGACCTTGGCGTCCTTGCTGGTGTAGTGCGGGGGCGCGCCGTTGTTGCGGCCGTAGATCTTCCAGCTGTCGTCGGTCAGGTTCAGGCCCGACTTGGGGCTGAGCAGGTCCATATTGGCCTCCCACAGCGATTCGATGGTGCCGACGTCTTTCCAGTAGCCTTCAAAGCGGAAGGAGACCAGTTTTTCGCCTGCGTTCAGCATGGCCGGGATGATGTCCTTGCCGAAGTCGTTGGACGAGGCAGCGTTATTTTCGTCGTCGATCAGGTATTTGCGCAGCTTCTTCCAGGTGAAGATATAGATGCCCATGGACGCCAGCGTGGATTTGGGCTGCTTGGGTTTTTCCTCGAATTCATAGATGGTGCCGTCCTCGTTGCAGTTCATGATGCCAAAGCGCGAGGCCTCATCGAGCGGCACATCGATGACCGCGATGGTCGCATCCGCGCCGGTTTTTTTGTGCTGCTGGAGCATTTTGTTGTAGTTCATCTTGTAGATATGGTCGCCCGACAAGATGAGTACATATTCCGGGTCGTATTCATCGACAAAGCCCATATTTTGATAGATGGCGTTGGCGGTACCCTTGTACCACTCGGACACGCCGCCTTTTTGGTAGGGCGGCAGGACGAACACGCCGCCGTTTAGGCGGTCCAGGTCCCAGGTCTGCCCTGCGCCGACATAGGCATTGAGGGCATGGGGCTCATACTGGGTGAGCACGCCGACCGTATCAATCCCCGAATTGATGCAGTTGGACAACGGAAAGTCGATAATCTTGTATTTTCCGCCGAATGGAACGGCAGGCTTGGCGACCTTGGTGGTCAGGACGTACAGTCTGCTTCCCTGTCCGCCTGCCAAAAGCATTGCTACGCATTCTTTTTTCCGATACATGATATTCTCCGTTTCTTATCCACAGGATTTTGTTGATCTACCAGTAGCCAGGCCGCTGGCCCAGCCTATATGGTAACCGCCGTATTCCCGGCGGATACACAACCTTTTTACCCGCCTTGCGTGGCGTGCGCCGCCTTATCCGGCCGTATCGTCCGTTTTTTTGCGGGGCGCTGCCTTTTTGGTCGTGCGCCGTGCGGTGGTAGCCGTCTTTTTAGCGGCCGGTTTTTTAGCGGCGGATTTGGACGTGGTCTTTTTGTCCTTGGCGGTTTCGGCCTTGACCCTGCGCTTGGCGCGCGGTTTGCCCTTAAAATAGAGCGCCGACAGCGGCGGGATCTTGAGATCGACGATCTGCTCCATGCCGTGCATCTCCATGGCCTTGGTGCGTTTTTTGCCGTTGGACACCCCGCTGCCGCCGAACTCTACCCGGTCGGACGAGAACACCTCTTCGTAGGTGCCCGGGTAGGGTACGCCGATCTTGTAGCTGTCGTGGTAGACCGGCGCGAAGTTGACCACGCAGACAAGGTCGCTGCCGTCCTTGGCAATGCGGCGGAAGGCAATGATGTTGTTGACGTTGTCGTCGTGTGACAGCCACTCAAAGCCCTGCCAATCGGTGTCGTTTTCCCACAGCTGCTTGTTTTCCAGGTAAAAGGCGTTGAGCGCCTGCACATAGGCCTGCATCTGGCGGTGTGCGTCGTAATCGAGCAGCATCCAGTCCAGCCCGCGCGTCTCGGTCCACTCCGAGAACTGGCCGAACTCGCCGCCCATGAACAGCATTTTTTTGCCCGGGTGGCCGGCCATATAGCCGTACAGGGTGCGCAATGTGGCGAACTTATTTTCATAGGGGTCGGGCATTTTATCGAGCAGCGATTTTTTGCCGTGCACCACCTCGTCGTGGGACAAAGGCAGGATATAATTTTCCGAAAAGGCGTACATGAACGAGAAGGTGATTTTGTCGTGCATATCCTTGCGGAAGAAGGGGTCTGCGCTGACGTAGCACAGCATGTCGTTCATCCAGCCCATGTTCCATTTGAAGTTGAAGCCCAAGCCGCCCATATAGCCCGGCTTGGTGACCATGGGCCAGGCGGTGGATTCCTCCGCGATCATCATGCAGTCGGGGTGGTCGGTGAGCACCAGCTCGTTGAGCAGCCGCAGGAAATCGACTGCCTCCAGGTTTTCGCGGCCGCCGTAGATATTGGGGCGCCACTCGCCCTGGCGGTTGTAGTCCAAATAGAGCATGGATGCGACCGCATCCACCCGCAGGCCGTCCATGTGGAATTGTTCAATCCAGAACATAGCCGACGAGAACAGCAAATCGCGCACTGCCACCTTGCCGTAGTCGAACACCCGGGTCCCCCACTCTTTGTGCTCCATTTTGAGCGGGTCGGCGTATTCATAGAGATAGGAGCCGTCAAACTCGACCAGTCCTGGGCCGTCCTTGGGGAAATGGGCGGGCACCCAGTCCATGATGACGCCCAGCCCGGCCTGGTGGGCCTTGTCCACAAAGTACATCAGGTCGTGCGGGTCGCCGTAGCGGCTGGTGGCGGCAAAGTAGCCGGTGACCTGGTAGCCCCACGAGGCGTCCAGCGGGTGCTCGGTCAGGGGCATACATTCGATGTGGGTGTAGCCCATGCGCTTGGCGTAGGGGATGAGCTCATCGGCCAGCTGGCGGTAGGAATAAAAGTTGCCGTCCTCGTGCCGTTTCCATGAGCCCAGGTGCACCTCGTAAATATTGACCGGCTGCTCATAGGGCAGATGTTCGCGCCGCCATTTGAGCCAGCTCTCGTCCTGCCATTCGTAGCCTGCCAGGTCGAATACCTTAGAAGCGTTGCCCGGCCGGGTTTCCGCGTGGAAACCATAGGGGTCGGCCTTGTCCAGCGCATATCCTTCCGGGGTTTCGATTGCATATTTATAGGCTGCATACACGGCCACGCCCGGGATAAAGGTTTCCCATATTCCTTTTTCGTCGCGCTGCATTTGGTTCGCGTCCCGATTCCAGCCGTTAAACTCGCCCATCACAGAAACGCGGACAGCATTCGGCGCAAAAACGCGGAAAACATAGCCCTGTTGTCCGTCCCGCTCGTCCGGATGCGCGCCCATAAATTCGTAAGCGCGGCAATCCTTTCCCGAGTGGAACAAGGACATATGTTCCTCCAAAGACAGTTTCTTCGCCTTTCCTTCCATGCGTTCATCTCCTCTTTCCGGCGTCGAATACGCCAAGTTTTTATCCATTTTCTTCCTTTTGTCAGGGTTTTTGTAGCCATCGCACAGATTGGCCGACACCCACTCATCAATTACTAGATATAGTATACAACAGTAACAAAAAAATGTCCAGTAATTTCGAAAATCACCGGACATTTTTTGTTCAAATTTCTAATTTTGTACCCAAAACTTAGCAAACAATTGAACTTTTAACCGGCTAAACCGGCAAATTCTGTGGGTTTCTTTGCACTTTTTTGGCCTTTCAAGCCGTCCTCGCCTTGCTGTGCGCACCCGGCTTTTTGTTTACATCAAATAAAATGCTTGTAAACAGCCCGTAAGATGCAGGGCATCGCTGTAAAGCCCTGCTTACTGGCCGGTTTGTTGCAGGCGCCGGCGGATCATATCCAGCGCTGTGGAGGCTGCCTGGTTGCGCACCCGGTCGCGGCCCAGGGTGTTGTGGGTCTCCTTGGTGAGGATCTCGCCCTGGAAGTAGACGCTGATGTACACCAGGCCCACCGCCTTGTCCGCCGTTGCGCCGCCCGGCCCGGCGATGCCGGTGATGCCCACGCCCACGTCGGTTTGCAGCGCCTTGGCCACGCCTGCGGCCATCTCCTCGGCCGTCTGGGCCGACACCGCGCCATAGGCGTCCAGGGTCTGTTGTTTGACGCCGAGCAGCGCCATCTTGACCTCGTTGGAATAGGAGCACACGCCGCCCTTGTAATAATCCGAGGCGCCGGGCAGGTCGGTGATGCGCTTGGACAGCAGCCCGCCCGTGCAGCTTTCGGCCACCGACAGCGTCAGCCCGCGCGCGCGCAGGCCGTCGCCGACCACCTGCTCGAGCGAATCGACGTCCACGCCGTACACGTCCTCGCCCAGCATATCCACCACCTGGGCCACCACCGGTTCGAGCAGTGCTTCGGCTTGCGCTTCGGTATCCGCCTTGGCGGTCACGCGCGCAAAACACTCGGACACCTTGGCGTAGGGGGCGATGGTGGGGTTATGGCTTTGTTCCATCAGATCGTGCAGGCGGTCCTCCATCGCGCTTTCGCCCAGGCCGAACACCCGCACGCTGCGCGACACGATGCAGCCCCCTGCCAGCGGGTACAGATAGGGCTTGGCGCGGGTTTCCCACATGGGCGTGCACTCGCGCGGCGGGCCGGGCAGCATGAGCACATGCTTGCCCTCGGCTTCAAAGCCGCAGCCGGGCGCGGTCCCCCAGGGGTTGTCGAACACCGTGCACTCCTCGGGCAGCCAGGCTTGTTTTTCGTTGTTGGGGGTCATTTCCCGGCCGATCTGCTCGAAGAACGACCGGATGCTGTCCAGCGACGGCTGGTGCAGGACCAGTTTTTTGCCGAACACCTTGGCCAGGGTTTCTTTGGTCAGGTCGTCGAGGGTCGGCCCCAGGCCGCCGGTTGTGATAAGGATATCTGCGCGGTCCTTGGCTTCGCGCACCGCGCGTTCCAGCCGCGCTGGGTTGTCGCCCACCACGGTCTGGTAATAGACGTCGATGCCCAGTTCGCTCAGCCCCTGGGAGATGACCTGTGCGTCGGTGTTGACGATTTCGCCCAGCAGGATTTCGGTGCCCACGGCGATCAGTTCTGCGTTCATAGTTGTGCCTCCTGCTTTTTGTTTTTGCCGGGATAGAGGATTTCCACGCCGCGCACCGCTTCATCGACCAGTCCGTCGATGTCCAATTCGTCCTCGGCGTTCAGGATGCGCGGCAGTTTGGGTTTGGTGTTGGGGTGTTTGGGGGTAAAGACCGTGCAGCAGTCCTCATACGGCAAGATGGAGGTGTCGAACGTGCCGATTTTGCGGGCGATTTGCACGATTTCCTCCTTGTCCATGCCAATAGCCGGGCGGAAGATGGGTTTTTCGCACACCGCCCCCGTGACCGCCATGGCTGGCATGGTCTGGCTGGCCACCTGTCCCAGGCTTTCGCCGGTGATCAGCGCGCCGCATTCGGCCTGTGTGGCCAGTGCTTCGGCGATGCGCATCATGAACCGGCGCATGATGAGGGTGAACAGCTCCTCCGGGCAGTGGTCGCGGATGGCCTCCTGGATGTGGGTGAAGGGCACGATGTACAGCGGCATCCGGCCGGTGTAGGCGGTCAGGATTTCGGCGAGCTCGATCACCTTTTCCTTGGCCCGCTCCGAGGTGTAGGGGTAGCTGAAAAAGTGGATGGCGATGAGTTCCAGCCCGCGTTTGGCCATCATGTACCCGGCCACCGGCGAATCGATGCCGCCCGACAGCAGCAGCGCGGCCCGGCCGTTGGTGCCCACCGGCATACCGCCCGCGCCGGGTGTGGGGCCTGCGTGGACAAACGCGTAGGTGTCGCGGATTTCAAAGTGGATGGTCAGCGCCGGCGTGTGCATATCCGGCCGCATGTGGGGGTATTGGTGGGCCAGTTCGCCGCCGATGTGCTGTGACACCTGGATCGAGGTCATCGGGAAGCGCTTGTCGCCCCGCTTGGTTTCCACCTTAAAGGAGGGGGCGGCGGCGATCTCGCCGGCCAGGTAGGTTTCGGCGGTTTGCTGCATACTTTCCAGGGTTTTTTCGCACACCGCCGCCCGGCAGATCAGCGCGATGCCGAAGATTTTCTTGGCCGCGTCCACCACCGCGTCGGCGTCGGTCCCGTCCTCGATCCACACATACACCACCGATTGGCGCATTTCCACCCGGCAGGGGCCGATGTGTTTGAGCCGCCGTTTGATGTTGCCCAGCAGCTTATCCTCAAAGCTCTTGCGGTTGAGTCCCTTCAGGACGATTTCGCCGCATTTTAAAAGGAGTACTTCTTTCATGGTTTGTTGTTTCCTTTGTCCCTTACGATTTTGTTTCGCGTGCGTTTATGCGCGTTTTGCGCCGGCCGGTTGGCGGCGCAGCATCCCGGCGCCCTTTTGCAGCCCAGCCATCAGCGCGTCCACATCTTCCCGGGTATTATCCGGTGAAAACGAGATGCGCAGCGCGCTGTCGATGCGCGCATGATCCAGGCCCATCGCCTTGAGCACCGGGCTTTCCTTGCCTTTGGAGCAGGCCGAGCCGGCCGAAACATAGACCTCCTCGCCCTCGAGCACCCGCAGCATGACCTCGCTTTTGCACCCGGGCAGCGACAGGTTGGCCACATGCGGCACCCCGCTCCGGCCGTTCCACACCGCCCACGGCAGTTTTTCGGCCACCTGCGCGCGCAAATACGCATTCAGTCCGGCGACGTGGCGGTTGTCCGCTTGCAGATGGGCGGCGCGCACCCGGCAGGCGGCCGCAAACGCGGCGATGGCGGGCATGGGTTCGGTCCCTGCGCGCATCCCGTTTTCCTGCCCGCCGCCAACCAGATAGGGCCGCAGCCGCACGCCCTGCTGGGTATACAGGGCGCCCACCCCTTTGGGTGCGCCGATCTTGTGGCCGGACACGCTCATAAGGTGGCAGTGCCATTTTTTCGGTGTCAGCGGCACACGGAACAGGCCCTGCACCGCGTCCACATGCAGCAGCGCCCCCGGGCATTGCCGGGCCAAGATCGCGCCCATCTCCTCGACCGGCAGGCACGACCCCACCTCGTTGTTGACCAGCATAATGCTGGCCAGGATGGTATCTTCGCGCAGCACCGCGGCAAAGTCCGCGGCCGAAATCTGCCCGTCCGCGTCCGGCGCTAGGTAGGTGACCGAAAAGCCCTCGCTTTCCAGCCGTTTGCACGCGTTGCGGGTGGCCGCGTGTTCGATCGCCGTGGTGACGATGTGCCGGCCCTGGTGGCGGTTTTTAAAGGCCGCGCCAAACAGGGCGGTGTTGATTGATTCGGTCCCGCCCGAGGTGAAGGTGATTTCGCCCGGCTGCGCGCCCAGCGCCGCGGCGATGGTTTCCCGGCTTTCTTTGAGCAGCCGGGCCGCCGCCCCGCCCAGCCTATGCTGGCTCGACGGGTTGCCGAACCCGCTTGTCATGGCGTCCATCGCCGCCTGTGCCGCCTCTGGCAGCACCGGCGAAGTCGCCGAATTGTCCAAATAGTGCACGTGTTTCATGCCTTTCTTCGCAAAATTTCTCTTGCTTTTTATTATACCAGCCTTCCCCGCCGCTGTCACCTTTATTTTCTTCCCGCCCTTCAGGGGCGCTGCCCCCGAACCCCCGGCAGGGGCGGCGCCCCTGCACCCCCATCGCAGGGGCCCTGCCCCTGCACCCCGCAAGCCTTTTTCAAAAGGCTTGACCGAAAACTTCTCGGAATGCTTGCGCATTCCAAACCATAACAAAAAACGGAGCCGCATTTTTACGGTTCCGTTTTCGTTCATCTTATCAGTTTATCGTCGGTTGTGGTGGCCGCCGTTACCTTGGCCGTTGCCCTGGCCATTCCCGTGGCCGTAGCCGTTGCCTGGGCTGTCCGTAGAGCTGGCGCCGCTGTTTTGTCCTGCGTGGTGGCGTTGTCCGCCGGTTGGGCTGTTGCCGTCCTGCTGTGCAGAGGTAGCTGCACTGGTTTGCTGGCGGTTATGGCCATGCCGCTCACCTGCGGCGTAGCAATAGGTGTTTTCGTAACCGTCGGTGCAGCGTTCCAGGCCTTGCAGCAAGCGGCTGCACTGGGTATCGTCCGTACCATCGACCGTCAAGGTGGTATCTTGTTCGCTGGTTTGTTTGCCGGCCAGCAGCCGCTCGACCGCTTCGGTGCAGTCCATCAGCCACAGTCCGAGCGCCCGGACCTGCTCGGCGTCCGCGCCCTCCACCGACACCACCCGGTCAAACCGGTTGATGCCCAGCTCGACCGCCGCGCCGCCCTCCACCTGGACCGCCGCGGTGGGTGTCATCCACAGCCACCCGCCCGTGCCCAGCAGCGCCGCGCAGGCGGCCGCGCACAGGGCGGCTTTGACCGCCCATTTGCGCCAGGGATGGGCACGGCGTTGGGCGAGGAAGGCCAGTGTCTGCTCTTTCAGCGCTGGTTCGGCGTGCACGGCGTCAAAGGCCTGCCGGATGTCGTGTTTCATCTTATTCACCTCCGAGCTGTTCTTTCAGCATCTGCCGTGCGCGGGTGAGCCAGGTGTAAATGGTGTTGACATTCCGACCCAACAGCTTACCGATTTCCGGGGCAGCGTACCCTTCGTAGTAGTGCAAGTAGATCGCTGTGCGGTATTTTTCCGGCAGCGCCAGCACCGCCTCGAGCACCTCGCGGTGCGCGTCCGGCAGGGCGGCTGGTTGGTCCAGCAGCGTGTCCAGCGGCACCGTCCGGCTGCGGAAAAAGCTGCGCCGCACATCCTTACAGGCGTTGATTGCCACCCGCAGCAGCCAGGCCCGCTCGTGTTCCGGGCTTTCAAAGGGGGCCGTATGCAGGGCGTATTTCAAGAACACATCTTGGAAAACGTCCTCGCTGTCCGCCGCATTTTTCAGGTGCAGCATACAGATCCGGCGCACCGTGTCGGCGTATTGTTCCACCGCCCGGACAACCTCCTGCTCGCTTCGCATCGGCGCGCTTACCGGCGGCATCCTCCCCAGCCGTGGTGGCCGCCCCCGCTGTGATGGCCACGGCCATAGGTCCAGTTGTCGCACACGCCGTCGCCGTCCGCGTCCACGTAGGCGCTCCCGGTGTAGCGGCTGTGGGCGCCGCTGCAGTTGTCGCAGACGCCGTCGCCGTCGGCATCCACGTAAGCGCATGTGGCATAGGGGCTGGTTGCGGCCAGCTGGCGGGCCTGTCCGCCGTGCCAAGGTCCGGCGGCAAAGGCGGTTGTGGCGCCCACTGTCAACAGCAATGCGGCCGTGCAAATCATCGTCTTTTTCATCTTACATTCCTCCTATTAGTTCGCCCTACATGGGGTTCTACTCTATATACGTTTGGGCGCGGCCAATCCATTCACGGCCGCAAAAAATTTTTCGAAAAAAATTGCGGCCCCCTGGGCTGGGAGCCGCCGCATTCCTATTGGGGGCAGATGGGGGGTGTTGTTTCCGGCTGCACCGCCCCGCCGGGCAGCCCGATTGGGTCCGCCCATTCCGGGGCCGCCAGCTGGGACAGGGTCACGCTGTCCAAAAAATCCTCGATTTTCTGTTGCAGGGTCCGCCAAAACGGCAGCGTCAGGCAGCCATCCGCGCGGGCGCAGTGTCCGCCTGACAGCGCGGCACAGGCCACTGTCGCAATGGTATCCTCGGCTGCGCGCAAAATCTGTCCGGCCGTACAGGCATCCGGGTCGCAGGCGAGCAGGTAGCCGCCGCCTTTGCCGCGCGTGCCGCGCACCAGGCCGGCCTGTCCCAAGGTTTTCAAGATCGCTTCCAGGTATTTTTCCGAGATCTCCTGTTTTTCTGCAATCTGCCAGAGCGGGACCGGCTTTTCGCTCTGGCTCTGCGCCAGCTCGATCATCACCCGCAGCGCATACCGCCCCTTGGTTGAAATCAGCATCTGCATCGCTCCTCTCCTACCTTGCCGCTTCAACCAGCGCGGCTCGCAAGGTTAAACCTATCTTATCGCAAGGTTTATTCTTTTGCAAGGGTTTCTTTGGGGATGCCCCAGGATTTTTTCCAGGGAAGCCGGGCGGTATAGCCGGTCTCGGTCGGGCAAATGGTGCACCCGGTCAGCGCCGCTGCCAGCGCGTTGGCCTGCCCCGGCACAAACGGCGCGGTCAGATAGCCCGCAAGTTCCGGCCCTTCGGCTGGCTCCCAGCGCACCGCCCCGTGTGCGAATGCCGGTTGCAGGCCGTCCGCCGGCGGGGCATCGGGTGTGTGCAGGTCCTCTGGTTCACAGCCTGGCGCGCCGTCCGACAGAAAATAGCGCGTTGGCATCTGCCGCAGCCCCAGGCGGCGTGTTTGGTCCACCCCCCACGCCCGGTGCAATCCCAGCCCTGTCCCTTCCGGTTCCAGCACGCCGATGCGCAAGCAGTCCGGTTTTTCCGGGTGCACGCAGTACAGGCGCAGCACCTGTTCGGTTTGCAGTGGGCAGGCGGCTGCAAAGGTCAAGCCCCGTGCGCCCTCCTCCACCTGGACCGTGCCCGCCTCCCGGCCGCGGTATTCAATTGAAAACTGCATCGCAATCCCTCCGGCATCGCCAAACTGCGCGGGTTTGTCTGTCCCTTCGGTTTCTGGCCGCGCCTGTTTGCTTCTTCCTTAAGAATATACGCGGAAGGGCGCCCAAAAAGTCCTGCGCTTTTTTGAACGGCTGTACAGGGTGTTTTGTTGGACGAATTGCCCAAAAGAAAGCGCTGGTTTTCGTGGGGTGTGCTGAAATTTTGGCATGGGCTCCCTATATACTTGACAATGTTTGTCCACATTGATATACTCAGGGTAAAGTCAGCCGCACAAGGAAGGGGGACCGGCTTTGGTGATCACCCGCGAAACCGATTATGCACTGCGGATTTTACGTGTCCTGTTGGACGGCCAGCTGCATACGGTCGGGCAGATCGTGCAGCAAGAACTGATCCCGCAGGCCTTCGCCTACAAAATCCTGAAAAAAATGGACAAGTCCGGCCTGGTGGAGGTGGTTCGCGGCGCTTCTGGCGGTTGCCGCCTGGCGGCCGACCTGTCCCAAATCAGCCTGTTCGACCTCATGGCCGCTATGGGCGAGCGCAGCAGCTTGAGCGCCTGCATGGACCCCCAGTTCCAATGCCCCTGGCGTGCGGGCCGCGGCGGCTGCCACGTGCACCACAACCTGCTGGCCATCCAGCAAAAACTGGACGACGAGCTGCGTGCGCACAGCCTGTTGCAAATTTTGACCGGTTGACCCGGCCGGTCCGCCCATCGCAGCCTTTGCAGGGTTTTTTTGTTCATCAAAAGTGGATGGATTCTGTCAAGATTAATTTTTCACGAGGAGGGAATGTCATGTTATTTCAAACCACCCCGGCCCACGAGGAATTGCGGGCCAAGATTCGCGCGTTTGCCGAAGAAGAGATCAAGCCCATCGCCTTCCAGCTCGACCAGCAAAACGAGTTCCCGGACGATGCCGTGCGCAAGCTGGGCGAAATGGGCCTGATGGGGATCCCCTATCCCAAGGAATACGGCGGCGCCGGCATGGACGTGCTCAGCTACGCCATCGCGGTCGAAGAGCTCGCCCGGGTGGACGGCGGCGCAGGCGTCATCCTGTCTGCCCATGTGTCGCTGGGCTCCTGGCCCATCTTTGCCTTCGGCACCGAGGAGCAAAAGAAGAAATACCTGGTCCCGCTGGCCAAGGGTGAGAAGATCGGCGCCTTCGGCCTGACCGAGCCCAACGCCGGTTCGGACGCGGGCGGCACCGAGACCACTGCCGTGCTCAAGGGTGACCACTATGTCCTCAACGGCGGCAAGATCTTCATCACCAACGCCCCCAAGGCGGACACCTACGTTGTCTTTGCTGTTACGACCCCGGACATTGGCACCCGCGGCATCAGCGCCTTCATCGTGGAAAAGGGGTGGAAGGGCTTCTACTTCGGCGACCACTACGATAAGATGGGCATCCGCTCCTCTACGACGGCTGAGCTGATCTTTGATAACGTCGAGGTCCCCAAGGAAAACCTGCTCGGCGAGGAGGGCCAGGGCTTCAAGATCGCCATGGCCACCCTGGACGGCGGCCGCATCGGCATCGCTTCCCAGGCGCTCGGCATCGCCCAGGGCGCCTACGAAAACGCGCTCGAGTACGCCAAGGAGCGCATCCAGTTTGGCAAGCCCATCGGCTTCCAGCAGACCATCTCCTTCAAGCTGGCCGACATGGCCACCAAGCTGCGCTGCGCCCGGTTCCTGGTCTACTCGGCCGCCGAGCTCAAGGAAGCGCACCAGCCCTATGGCACCGAATCGGCCATGGCCAAGATGTATGCGTCCGACATTGCGCTTGAGGTCACCAACGATGCGTTGCAGATCTTTGGCGGCTCGGGCTTCATGAAGGGCATGGAGGTCGAGCGCGCCTACCGCGACGCCAAGATCACCACCATCTACGAGGGCACCAACGAGATCCAGCGCGTGGTCATCGCCTCCCACCTGCTCGGCAAACCGCCCAAGAGTGCGGGCGGCGGTTCGTCCAGCCGGGCCAAAAAGCCGGCCCCCATCACCGGCGTGCGCAAAAAGATGATCCTCCGCGACGGCACCCCCGAAGAGCAGGTCCAGGCCCTGGTCGAGCGCCTGAAAAAGGACGGCCACGACTTCACCGTCGGCATCCCCATCGACACGCCCATCGTCCAGGCCGAGCGGGTGGTTTCCGCCGGCAAGGGCATCGGCGAGCAGGAGAACATGAAGCTCATCGAGGATTTGGCCCGCGCGGCCGGCGCCGCGGTCGGCTCGTCCCGTCCGGTGGCTGAAACGCTCAAGTATGTGCCGCTCAACCGCTACGTCGGCATGTCCGGCCAGAAGTTCACCGGCAACCTGTACATCGCCTGCGGCATTTCGGGCGCCGTGCAGCACCTCAAGGGCATCAAGGATGCGTCCACCATTGTGGCCATCAACAAGAACCCCGGCGCGGCCATCTTTAAGAACTGTGACTATGGCATTGTCGGCGATGTGATGGAGATCCTGCCGCTGCTGACCGCCGCGCTCGACACCGGCGAAAAGCAGCCCGCCCCGCCCATGGTCAAGATGAAGCGCCCGCGCCCGCCCAAGGACGAGCCCATCGGCAAGCGCTATGTCTGCGGCGGCTGCGGCTACGAATACATCCCCGAGCTGGGCGATCCGGATGGCGACATTGCGCCCGGCACCCTGTTTGAAAAGCTGCCCGAGGAATGGATCTGCCCCGAGTGCGCCGAAGCCAAAGACCAGTTCATTGAAGCCTGACCGCAACGATTGAAGGAGGATTGAATCATGCATTGTGTGAGAACTGTCACAGAAAACCTGTATTGGGTCGGCGCAAACGACCACCGTCTGGCGCTGTTTGAAAATATCCACCCCATCCCCCGTGGGGTCAGCTACAACGCATACCTGCTGCTCGACAAAAAGTCGGTCCTGTTTGATACGGTAGACTGGTCGGCCTGCCGCCAGCTGCTGGAAAATATGGAGTACCTGCTGGATGGCAAGCCGCTCGATTACCTGGTCATCAACCACATGGAGCCCGACCACGGCGCTTCCATCGAAG
The DNA here is from genome assembly GCA_904420185.1 of uncultured Butyricicoccus sp. Lineage (GTDB taxonomy): Bacteria > Bacillota > Clostridia > Oscillospirales > Butyricicoccaceae > Butyricicoccus_B. The sequence goes on from CAJFUJ010000047.1 coordinate 50,640, forward strand.
AGATCCTGCTGCGCTGGCCCGATGTCAAGGTCATCTCCACCGAAAAGGCCTTCATGCTCATGCACCAGTTTGGGTTCCACGTCGATTCCCACGAGTGCATCGAGGTCAAGGAGGGCGATACCTACAACTTCGGCGACCACACCGTCACCTTTGTCGCCGCGCCCATGGTCCACTGGCCCGAAGCCATGGTCACCTTTGACACCACCAACGGCGTGCTCTTCTCGGCCGACGCCTTCGGCTCCTTCATCGCCCTGGACGGCAAGCTGTTCGCCGACGAGGTCAACTTCGACCGCGACTGGATCGACGAGGCCCGCCGCTACCTGACCAACATCGTCGGCAAGTACGGCCCCCACATCCAGTTGCTGCTCAAAAAGGCCGGCGGCATCCTGGACCAGATCCAGTACATCTGCCCGCTGCACGGGCCGGTCTGGCGCAAGGATTTGGGCTACTTTATCGATAAATATGACAAGTGGAGCCGCTACGAGCCCGAGGTCAAGGGCGTGCTCATCGCCTACGCGTCCATGTACGGCAACACCGAAGCCGCTGCCCAGTGCCTGGCTTCCAAACTGTGTGAAAAGGGCATCACCGACGTCGCCCTCTACGACGTGTCCAACACCCATGTCTCCTACCTCATCTCTGAGAGCTTCAAGTACAGCCACATTGTGCTGGCGTCGGTTACCTACAACCTGGGCATCTATCCGGTGATGAAGAACTTCCTCGAGGATATGAAGGCGCTCAATTTGCAGCACCGCACCTTTGCCCTGATCGAAAACGGCTCCTGGGCCTGCAAGTCGGGCGACCTGATGGAGAAATTCATCAACGACGAGCTCAAGAACATGACCGTCCTCAATGAGCGGTTGTCCCTGGCTTCCTCCATGCACGAGGACAAGGCCACCGAGCTGGAGGCCCTGGCGGACGCCATCGTCGAGTCCCTCCAAGAGGGCAAGTAATTCGCATACATCTCCCCTTTCTGATACCACAAATAAGAGAGTAGAGCGCCGGAAGGTAACCAACCCTTCCGGCGCTCTGTTTTCCCTTTGGTTTTTGTCTACACAAACACCAATAGGGGCGCCTTTTGAGCGTCCCTAAATGGAAAATATTTTAAATCAATCAGCCGACTGCGTGGCCGCCGTTGACCAGGGCGGTCACTTCGCTCACAGCGTGCAGGCCGGCGCCCTGGGTGGTGGCGATATAGCGGTGGTCCACGCTGAGCGCCTCATCGGCCGACAGCACGCCGCCGCCCGACAGGTCGGTCAGGCCGGTGCCTGCGCTTTCCACGCAGGTGGCGCTGCCGCGGCGCAGCACGATTTCGGTGTCCACATCCAGCCGCAGGTTGGCGCCCGCCGCGACGGTGACCTCCTGCCAGCTGTCCTGGGCGGCATCGGACACATCGTCGGCAAACTGCGCGTCCTGGGCCAGCCGGGCGGCCAGCGAAGCGACCGTGTTATCCAGTGCCTGGCTGAGTTCGACGATCTTGCGCTCCATTGCTGACTGATAGGTCCGCGACTGGGTTTTGGCCGAATTTTCGGCCTCAGCCGTCAAAGAGGGGGTCAAAACCTGCTCCAGATAGCTCTGGGTGATGAGCGGGTCGTCGGCGGAGCCATATTCAGCCGCCACCGCCGCATATCCGGTGGCCAGCATACACACCATCAGCACCGCGCCCACTGTAATTGTAAATCTGCGTCTATTTCTCACCGCTTGGTAACTCCTCGTTTTTAATCCGTTGCCTGCAAGCCAAAGCTGACTGCAAGCGCCTCGTCCACATCCCGCATGTGGGCTTCATCCAAGCAGCCCATTTTTTCGCGCAGCCGTTTTTTGTCCAGGGTACGGATCTGCTCCATGAGCACCACCGAATCTTTTGTCAGGCCAAAGTGCCGGGCGCCCAATGTGATGTGGGTGGGCATTTTGGCTTTGTTCACCTGGGATGTAATGGCTGCGGCGATCACGGTCGGGCTGAACCGGTTGCCCACGTTGTTTTGCACGATAAGTACCGGTCGGATGCCGCCCTGTTCGCTGCCGACCACCGGACTGAGGTCGGCGTAGTAAATATCTCCGCGTTTGATACTATGATCCACGTTTGTCACACTCCGATGGAAAGGATTTTGCCGGGCGCGTGCGAGGGGTTTGCCGCTTGCCCTGCAATCCTATTTTCCCCATAAAGCGGGGGATTATAAGGGGCGCGAAAAATTTTTACGCCGGCCCTACACCTCCAGTTTATGCAATCCGGCTGGTCCGGGTGTGGGTGTGACGGGAAAATCGATGTTCTTGTTTTCAATTTTATTCCAAATAAATGCGCGGCACGCGCGCGGAAACGGCGCATAGAACCTCATATGGGATGGTATCCGCCGCCTGTGCGACGTCGTCCGCCGTCACGCCTGCCGGGCCGAAGATGGTCACCGCGTCGCCGCGGCGCACGCGCGCCTCGTCCGGCAGGGCGACCATGCACATATCCATACAGATCCGGCCCAAGACCGGCGCTTTGCAGCCATCTACCAGCACATGGGCCCGGCCGGAGCCGGTGCGCAGGTAGCCGTCCGCATAGCCGATGGACAAAACCGCCTCCCGCAAGGGGTGCGGGACGGTATAGGTCCTGCCATAGCTGACCGTGCGGCCGGGTTCGACAGGGCGCACCTGCACCACCCGGGCTTTGAGCGTCATGGCCGGCTGCAGCGCGATGGGCCGCGGCAGGCCGGGGTCGGGGTAGTAGCCATACAGCAGGATGCCAGCGCGCACCATATCGAAATAGCTTTCTTTATATTGTAGCACACCGCCGCTGTTGGCGCAATGTTTGACGGGGATATGTAGGCCGGCTTGTTCCAGCCCTTCGGCCACGGCGCGGAAAGCATCCACCTGCTGGGCGGTAAAATCCTGCCCGTCCGGGGTATCGGACACGGCAAAATGGGTAAACAGCCCCTCGGCCAGCAGGCCGGGCAGGGCGGACAGCCGGCAGATCTGGTCCACCGTGTCGGGGCCCGCGGCAAAGCCCAGGCGGGTCATGCCGGTATCCAGCTTGAAATGCACCCGGATGGTACGGCCGGTGCGCTGGGCTGCCTGGGAAAACAGCACAGCGGTTTCGGTGTCGTAGACCGGGGCGGCCAGGTCGTACCGGGCGACGAGCGGGGCGTCGGCCTCGTCCACGTAGCCCAAAATCAGGATGGGCAGCCGGATGCCCTGTTCGCGCAGCTCGACCGCCTCGTCCACTGTCGCCACCGCAAACCGGGCTGCGCCCGCGCGCTCCAGCCGCCGCGCCACCCGCACGCTGCCGTGGCCATAGGCGTCCGCCTTGACGACCGCCATGACCGGCTTGTTGCCTACATATTTCTGAATGTTGTGAAAATTTTTTTCAATTACGGCTAAATCGATCTCTGCCCAAGTTCGATGTTGATTTTGCTGCATCTGTATCTTAAACTTCCTTCTATTCCTCGAATTCACGGAAAAACACTTGCAGCACCCGTTCGCCGTCGGCGTAAAGTTCGGCATAGGCCGGCCGCAGGCTGTCGCGCGAAAACCAGACCTGCCGCATGATGCGGCCATAGGCGTCCTCGGTTTCGTAGCGTGCGGCGACCATTTTGGTGCCGCCCACGCTTTCCTCCCAGGTTTCCAGCGGGGCATCCAGGCGCACCGCATCCAAAAGCAGCGGGATGGCATCCGCCGGGGTCAGCCCGGTGCGGGCCGGCTGCCCGGAATCGAGCACCGTGTCCGCATATTGGACGGTCAGGTTTTCGCCCTGGATGCCGGACACCGAGATCTGTATCCCGGCCACAGCTTCGGGCGCTTCCAGTGTGAGTATATCGGTTCCTTCTCTATTATACGCAAAATGCCCGCTGTATTCCAGAGTGGATTGCCCCAAATCCGAAAGAATTTTCACCTGCGCGGTAAAACCATCCAATTGGGTGTAGGTCTGTTGCAATTTTTCCACATACCCGTTGTCCTGCGCGGCGCAGCCAGAGAGCAATAGGGCCGCCATCCCGACGATTGCCAGTTTCCGCCGATTCAATGCCAAGTTCACTCCTCACCACAAACAAGGCCGGACCGCCTTACAGTTGTCCGGCCAGCAGGTCCCTGACCGTGTGCGGCAGCTGCCCGAGCAGGTCGGTCGGCGTCATGCCGTATTCGCCCAGCTGGTGTGCGCACCGGTCGCCTGCCGCGCCATGCAGAAAAGCGCCCGCACAGGCGGCTTCAAACGGCAAAAGCCCCTGTCCCAGCAGCGAAAGCAGCATCCCGGCCAGCACATCGCCGCTGCCGCCCTTGGCCATGCCGGGGTTTCCGGTGGTGTTGCGGGCCTGGCGCCCGTCCGGGGCGGAGAGCAGGGTGCGGTGACTCTTCAAAAGCAGGGTGCAGCCGGTACGCGCGGCAAAATCGGCCGCCGCATCGTCGGCCGCGACCGGGTGGACCCCGGAAAGCCGCGCAAATTCCCCCTTGTGCGGGGTCAAAATCACCGGCGCAGAGGCTTTTTCCAGTACATCTATATGCCCTTCCAGCGCGTTTATGCCATCCGCGTCCAGCACCAGCGGGCAGGTGCAGCGGTGCACCAGTTCGCACACCAAGCTGTCCAGCGCCGGGCTGCGCCCCAATCCTGGGCCGAGCAGCACGGCATCCGCCCGGCTGCACAGCGTTTGCAGCGCGTCCAAGGCGGCCAGCGACAGCTTGCCCTGGACATCGCAGGGCATGGGCCGCACGACCGGTTCGTTTAACTTGACCGCCAACACCGGGTACACCGCCTCCGGAACCGCCAGGGTCACCACCCCGCTGCCCATGCGCACGGCCGCCTGCGCCGCAAAAAAGGCCGCGCCCGTGTAGCCCTGGCACCCGCAGATGGCCAGCACCCGGCCGTAATCGTTTTTGTTGGTTTCAGGTTGCCGCGCGGGCAGCAGCGGCCGCACAAAATCCTTGTCGATGGTTTGCATGGTTTCCATACCTCCTCGCTTTTCTTTTATTGTACGCCGATTGTGCGGCTTTGCAAGCCCTACCTCGTGCATTAGAGGTTTCCACGGAAAACACCCGCCCTCCCCAGATGCCGCGCGTTGGTTTCCCACGGAAACAGGTTGGACGGTCTGTGCATATTTCCGGTGGTTCCCAGCCTGCTGAATGCTGAAACCTGTAAAAAAATCTTGCAATGCGCGACGCTTTGTGGTATAGTAAATCCAATAAAATCTGCATGTTCCGGCCCAGGCCGGGCCGTCTGCGGGTGGCCCAGCCAATGGGCGCTCCCCGTCCCCCTTCTCGCCCCAATGGAGGAATCCCCATGGAATTCTATAAAATTTTGGCGTCCATCATGGAGCAAAAGCAGCTCAGCATTCCAGATGTCGCGCGGGCCTGCGGCCTTTCCGACTCCACGGTGCGCAGCATCTTTGACCGCAAGCAAAAAAAAATCGCCCTAAACGTCGCCTTCAAGCTCAGCCGCGGTCTGCATGTGTCGCTGGAGCGGCTCGCTGGCGAAACCGAGCCCGCAGCCATCCGGTCTTTTCGCGCGCTTTCGGCTGAGGAGGCCAGCCTGGTGCGGCAGTACCGCCGTCTGGATACCCACGGCCGCGAACTGGTCCGCCTGGTGTTGGACAAGGAAGCCCAACGCATCGAGCGATCCCTGTCCGCCGCGGCAAAAGCCCAGCCTGCGTGCATTCAAATCCCCTTCCCGCTCCAGCCCGCATCCGCAGGCACCGGCGACCCCGCCGACGACGAAAGCTGCGAGATGCTCCGGGTGCAGCGCAATGGGCTGACCGCCAAGGCCGACTATGTTATGCGCGCACATGGCGACTCCATGGAGCCGCAAATTCACAACGGCGACCTTCTTTTGATCCGCGCCCAGCCTGCCGTAGAGCCGGGCGAAACCGGCATCTTCATCCGCGACGGCGAGCGGTATGTCAAGGTTTTCCGCGTGCAGGCGCTTCAAAGCATCAACCCCGCCTATCCCAATCTGCTGGTGGATGAGTCCACGCGATGTATCGGCAAGGTGCTCGGCGTGCTCGCGCCCGAGTGGCTGATGACCAAATGAACCGTGTGTAGAACGGCCAAAGGCCGGGAAACCCTGGGGGTTTCCCGGCCTTTTTGTTATCCTTCTCCGATCGCGTTGCCGGTGTAAAGCTGATAGTAGCGTCCTTTTTCTGCGATGAGCTGGTCGTGGGTGCCGCGCTCGATGATGCGGCCTTGCTCCAGGACCATGATGCAGTCGGCGTTTTTGACGGTGGACAGGCGGTGGGCGATGACAAAGGTGGTCCGGCCCTTCATCAGGCGGTCCATGCCCTCCTGCACGAGCGACTCGGTGCGGGTGTCGATGGACGAGGTCGCCTCGTCCAGGATGAGCACCGGCGGGTCGGCCACGGCCGCGCGTGCGATGGCGAGCAGCTGGCGCTGGCCCTGGGAGAGGTTGGCGCCGTCGCCGGTCAGCACGGTGCGGTAGCCGTCGGGCAGGCGGCGGATGAAGCCGTCGGCGTTGGCCAGCTTGGCGGCGGCGATGCATTCCTCCTCGGTGGCGTCCAACCGGCCGTAGCGGATGTTGGCCATGACCGTGCCGGTGAACAGGTGGGTGTCCTGCAAAACCATACCCAGCGACCGGCGCAGGTCGGCTTTTTTGATTTTGTTGATGTTGATGCCGTCATAGCGGATCTTGCCGTCGGCAATGTCGTAGAACCGGTTGATGAGGTTGGTGATGGTGGTTTTGCCCGCGCCGGTCGAGCCGACGAAGGCGATCTTCTGCCCGGGGGTGGCGTAGAGCTTGATGTTGTGCAGCACCATTTTTTCCGGGGTGTAGCCAAAATCGACGTCGTCAAAGGTGATATCGCCCTCCAGGCGCTTGTAGGTGACCGTCCCTTCGGCTTTATGGGGATGCCGCCACGCCCATACGCCGGTGCGCACCGGGCTTTCGGCCAGTTCGCCGTCCTCTTGTTCCACCGCGTTGACCAGTTCGACATACCCGTCATCGACTTCGGATTCCTCGTCCATCAGGCGGAACACGCGGCCCGCGCCCGCCATGGCCATGACGATGGCGTTGATCTGCTGGCTGATCTGGCTGACCGGCATGGTCGAGCTCTTATTGAGGGTCAGGAAGGCGACCAGCGAACCGAGCGTCAGCCCGGTGATGCCGCTCAGCGCCAGCAGTGCGCCGATGATCGCGCAGAGCACATAGCTGATGTTGCCGATGTTGGCGTTGACTGGCATAGTGATGTTGGCAAAGGTATTCGCCTTGTCGGCGCTGTCGCGCAGCTCGTCGTTGAGTGCCTTAAATTGCTCGATGCTCTTTTCCTCGTGGCAGAACACCTTGACGACCTTTTGGCCCTCCATCATTTCCTCGATGTAGCCGTTGACCTTGCCCAGGTCTTTCTGCTGCTCGCGGAAATAGATGGCCGACTTGCCCGCGATCTTGGAGGTGACCACCAGCATCACCCCGATCATGGCCAGCGTCAGCAGGGTCAGCGGCACGTCCAGCACGATCATACTGACAAACGAGGTGACAATCGTCACCGCCGAGTTGACCACCTGCGGGATGCTCTGGCTCATCAGCTGGCGCAGGGTGTCCACGTCGTTGGTGTAGACCGACATGATGTCGCCGTGGGCGTGGGTGTCAAAATATTTGATGGGCAGCGATTCCATGTGCGAGAACAGGCGCACGCGCAGGTCGCGCATGGTGCCTTGGCTGATGTTGACCATCAGCCGGTTGTAGGCATAGGCGCAGCCGATGCCGATGGCGTACGTCGCCACCAGCGACACCAGCGCCCAAAACAGCCCGGAAAAGTCCGGGTTTGCCGACTGGGTCAGCGGCACGATGTAGTCGTCGATCAGGGCCTGCATGAATAGGGTCCCCCGAAGGGTTGCCAGCGCCGAGCCCAGGATGCAGAGAATGACAATCACAAACTGCAGCTTATAGTTTTCCAGCATACAGCCGAGCACCCGTTTCATGGTGTGTGCGGCTTGCTTTCTGTCCACTTTTTCGTAGCTTCTGCGCATCGGCATGATCAGTTCCCCTCCTTATTCTCATCAAAGTCGCCGCCGCCCTGCATCTGGGCGTCGTAAATTTCGCGGTAGATGTTGCTGCTCTCCAGCAAGTGCTCATGGGTGTCAAAGGCTGAGATCTGGCCGTTGTCCAGCACCAGGATGCGGTCGGCGCCCTGCACGCTGGAAATGCGCTGGGCGATGATGAGCTTGGTTGTGCCCGGGATGGACTGCGCAAACGCTTCGCGGATCTTGGCGTCGGTTGCGGTGTCCACCGCGCTGGTCGAGTCGTCCAGGATGAGGATCTTGGGCTTTTTGAGCAGCGCGCGCGCAATGCACAGACGCTGTTTTTGGCCGCCCGAAACGTTGCTGCCGCCCTGCTCGATCCAGGTGTTGTACCCATCCGGGAACCGCTCGATGAACTCATCGGCGCAGGCGGCCTGGCAGGCGGCCCGGCATTCCTCTTCGGTGGCGTCCTCCTTACCCCAGCGCAGGTTGTCCAGGATGGTGCCCGAGAACAGCACGTTCTTTTGCAGCACGACCGAAACCTGGTTGCGCAGGGTTTCCAGGTCATAGGTACGCACGTCCTTGCCGCCCACGCGGACCACGCCCTGGTCGGCGTCGTACAGGCGGCTGATCAGGTTGACCAGGCTGGACTTGCCGCAGCCGGTGCCGCCGATGATGCCGATGGTCTCGCCCGCGCGGATGTGCAGCTCGATGCCACGCAGGGTTTCCTCGCCGCTGCCGTGCTGATAGGAAAAGCTGACGTTGTCAAAGTCGATGCTGCCCGACGGGATGTCGAAGTCGGGCTTTTCCGGGTTGACCAGGTCGGCTTTTTCGCTTAGCACCTCGACGATGCGGCGGGCGCTGGCCATGCTCATGGTGATCATGACGAATACCATGGACAGCATCATCAGGCTCATCAGCACGCTCATCACATAGGTGAACATGGAGGTCAGCTCGCCGGTGGTCAGGTTGCCAAACACGATCTGCCGCGCACCCAGCCAGGACAGCGCGATGATGCTGCCGTAAATGACGAACATCATCACGGGTGCGTTGAAGGCCAGCGTTTTTTCGGCTTTGACAAACAGGTTATACAGGTTGCCGGCCGCGCGGCGGAACTTATCGTCCTCGCGCTCTTCGCGGACAAAGGCCTTGACCACCCGGATGGCCGCGATATTTTCCTGTACGCTGGCGTTGAGGTCGTCGTACCGGCGGAACACCTTGTTGAAAATACGGCTGGCCCGGCTCATAATGACGATCAGGGCGGCGCCCAAAATCACAATCGCCACCAGGAACACCGTGCTCAGGCTGGGGCTGATGACAAAGCACATCACCATGCTGCAAATCATCATCAGCGGCGCGCGCACCGCGATGCGCACGATCATTTGGTAGGCGTTTTGCACGTTGGTGACGTCGGTGGTCATGCGGGTGACCAGGCCGGCGGTGGAAAATTTGTCGATGTTGGAAAATGAGAAGGTCTGTACGGTTTCATAGATGGCTTCCCGGAGGTTGCAGGCAAAGCCTGCGGAAGCGCTTGCGGCGTATTTGCCGGCCAAAATGCCAAAGGTCAGGCTAAAAAAGGCCATGACCAGCATCATCGCGCCATAGAAATACACCTGGTGGATGTCACCGGCTTGGATGCCCTTGTCGATGATTTCTGCAATGACAAAGGGGATGAGCACCTCCATGAGCACTTCAAGCCCGGTGAACAGGGGCGCGAGCAACGAATCGCGTTTATATTGCCGCACCTGTTTGAGCATTGTTTTGATCATAGTTTTTGGTTCTCCCTATCTCTATTGGTGTGTCTTCGCGCCAGGCGCTAACCGCCCGCGATATTTTGAAGCATGGTGTGCAGGCCGCTTTCCATCGCTGCCATGACCGCTGGCGGGATGTCCTTGCAGAGCGCCTGTTGCTGGGCGGCCAGGCCCTCGTCCAGTGTACGCTGGACGGCGTAAGCCTTTTCGGTCAATGTGACCGGCTTGCGCCGCACATCATCCATTGTGCCGCAAAACTCGACGTAGCCCTTTTGCCGCAAGGCGTGCAGGGTGGTCGAAATGGCGGCCTTGGACACGCCGAATTGCTCGTGCAGCTCGGTGGCGCACATAGGATGGCCGTTCTGTTCAAACAAATAGGCGAGCGCCAGCCCTTGCGAAGGGGTGAGGTCCAGCTCTTTCATCTGCGCGCGCCGGTATTGTTCCAAGGACAGATTGACCTGTTTTAACAGTAAAATGATCTTTCCTTGGTGCATCCGTGCCCTCCTTTCCTAAAAACATATGCGGCGAGCCGGTTCGCCCCTGGGTTCCTGGCCGCTGGGCCGTGCATCCGGTGGCTAACAGTTCGCCTGTTAACTATTATAGCGCGTTCTGCTTGAAAGTGAATTTAGAATATGTTATTATTAATTAAATAAGCTTATGAATTGTACACAGAAACAACAAATTGTGCGCCCTTGTTTTGCGGCCCATTGCATCCAAGAAAGGAGTGGAGGAAGGTTGAATACGTTTCAATTACAGTGTTTCCTAGCGGTCGCCGGTGAGCTCAACTTCGCGCGGGCAGCCGAACGGCTGCATGTAACCCAACCCGCCGTGACCCAGCAGATTCATTCCTTGGAAAAGGAGCTGGGCGTCAAGCTGTTCCGTCGGACTACCCGTGTAGTTCGCCTGACCGAAGAAGGGTTTCTATTTTTGGTGGATGCCCAGCGCATGGTGGACATCTCCGCCCGGGCCATCAAGCGGTTTGCAGATCCCGAACAGCGGGAGATCCGGACCTTTTCCATCGGCTGTTTTGGCTACACGCCGCTGTTCGCTCTTTCCGGCGTGCTGCGCCAGCTCAAACAGCGGCATCCCGATTTGCATCCACGCCTGCGGGCGGCGCCGTTTTCCCCGCTGTACCGGCTGCTTGAAGATGAGGAGATCGATGTGCTGCTGGGTTATCGGGAGGACGACGGCAAAAAAATCGCCGCTTCCTATCGGGAAGTGGCAAAAGTCCCCATTGTATGTGTCGGCCGGCCCGAAAGCGGATTGGCCGGCCGCACGCACATCACCTTAGATGACCTGCGGCAACACAAGCTCATCTTGCTCTATCCGGAGCGCGCACAGGCCGATATCGCCCAAATCCAAGGGCAGCTGATCGGCGGGCGCTCGGCCAGGGATCTGTATTTCTGTGAATCGGCAGAGGCAGGCATGGTGCTGGCCGAAGCCGGGCTGGGCGTATTCATCCTGCCCGATTTGTTCATCCCCTCGATGCCATCGTTCACCCGCCTGCCGCTCGATGGCGTGCGGCCGGTATCCTTTGGCGCCTATTACACTTCGTTGGCCCAAAACGCGCTATTACGCGACTTTTTGCACCTGCTCAAGGAAAGTTTCCAGGCGCGAAGCAGCACCCCCTAGCGGGGGGCCAGCCCCTGCGAACCTCTTTTATCATTCCTCTTCCTCTTTTTAGATTTTTACCGAAATCTTGCGCAAAATCGGTTTTGGGCTTGACAAGAGGGTTAGCCCTGGCATACAATATTGTTAACCCCAGTTAACAAAACAGCGGGGTATAGGAACGAGGAAGAACAATGAAAACCTTAGCAAACTTAAAGCCGGGCCAAACGGGCGTGGTGCAGTCCATCACGGCCGAAGGCGCGGTCAAGCAGCATTTTCTGGATATGGGCATCACGCGCGGCGTGCGCATCCAGCTGGAGCGGCGCGCGCCCTTTGGCGACCCGCTGGCGGTGCGCCTGCGCGGGTACAGCCTGTCGCTGCGCAAAGACGAGGCAAGGAAAATCTGTATTGTGGACTAAATCGAGGACAAAGCAAAATTGAAAACAGGAAGAACAACGATTGCCATCATGGGCAATCCGAACAGCGGCAAGACCACGCTGTTCATCAAGCTGACCGGGTCCAACCAGCACGTCGGCAACTGGCCGGGCGTCACTGTGGACCGAAAGACCGGTCAGATTCACCATGCCGGAAAGGTGGTCGATGTGGTCGATCTGCCCGGCATCTATTCGCTCTCCCCCTTCACCCAGGAGGAGATCATCGCGCGCGAATTCGTCCTATCCGACGAGCTGGACGGCATCCTCAACATCGTGGACGCCACCAACATCGAGCGCAACCTGTACTTAACCATGCAGCTCATCGCGCTGGGGCTGCCCATGGTCATCGCGCTGAATTTCATCGACGACTGCCGCGCCCAGGGCGTGCAAATCGATTGCCAGACCATGAGCGACCTTTTGGGGGTGCGCGTCATCCCGATTTCGGCGCGCCACGGCGAAAACATGGACGCCCTGCTCGACGCCGTCACCGGCACCCTCACGCCCCCCGCCCACCAGCCCGACTATCTGCACGGGGTGGGCGCGGCCATCCGCCGGGTGTCCGGCCTGCTGGACGGGCAGCCGTTGCGGCGGGCCAGCCTGCCGTTTTACGCCGAAAAGCTGCTCGAGGGCGACAGCCATGTGCAAAAAACCCTATCCCTGCCCGACCCGGTGCGGCACGAGATTTCGCACGTGGCCCTGAGCCTGTGCAGCCACCAAAACAGCACCGACAACCAGATGATCATGGCCGACGCCCTATATGACTTCATCGAAGGGGTTGTCAAACAGTGCTATGTCCGCCCGGAAAACCCGCCCCTCACCACCACCGAGCGCATCGACCGGGTGGTGATGAACAAGTGGCTGGCGCTGCCCATTTTTGCGCTCATCATGTGCGTGATGTTTTTGGCCACCTTCGGGCCGATCGGCAGCACGCTGATGGACGGGCTGGACGGCTTGATTCAGGGCCGCCTGTCGCCGGCGGTGGAGAGCGGGCTGCTGGCCATCGGCGCGTCCGACTGGGTCATCGGCCTGGTGTGCGACGGCATCATCGGCGGCGTCGGCGGGGTTGTGAGCTTCCTGCCGCAGATTGTGATCTTGTTTTTGTTCCTGTCTGTGCTGGAGGACACCGGCTATCTGGCGCGCATCGCCTTTATCATGGACACGCTGCTGCGCAAGATCGGGCTTTCGGGCAAATCCTTTGTCCCCATGCTGATGGGGTTCGGGTGCACCACGCCCGCGGTCATGGCCGCGCGTACCATGGAAAATGAGGACGACCGCCGCATGACCATCATGCTCACGCCGTTCATGTCCTGCGGGGCCAAGCTGCCGGTGTATGCGCTGTTTTCGGCGGCGTTTTTCCCGGCCCACGCCGGGCTGGTCACCATCAGCCTGTATGTACTGGGCATCGTCATGGCGATTGTGGCCGGGTTCATCTTGAAAAAGACGGTGTTCCGCAGCGTGTCGTCGGGGTTTGTCCTGGAGCTGCCCACCTATCGCCTGCCCACCTTCAAGGGCACGGTGCGCAATATGTGGACCCGCGCCAAGGACTTCCTGACCAAGGCCGGTACCATCATCTTTTTGATGAGCGTGCTCATCTGGCTGCTGCAAAACTTCACACCCACCCTGGGCGTGGCGGAAAACTCGGCCGACTCCATTTTGGGGGCTTTCGGGCAGCTGATCGCGCCCATCTTTGCGCCCTTGGGGTTTGGCTTTTGGCAGGCGGCGGTATCGCTGCTGGCCGGTCTGGTCGCCAAGGAAGCGGTGGTTTCCACCTTATCGGTGCTCTACGGCGCCGGCGGCGACAGCGCCATGCTGGCGACCATTTTGGCCGGGGCCTTTTCCCCGCTGACCGCCTATTGTTTTTTGGTGTTTATTTTGCTTTATATGCCCTGTATGTCGGCTTTTGCGACCATCAAACGCGAGATGGGCGGCTGGCGCTGGGCATTTGGTTCGGCCGCGTTCCAAATCGCTTTGGCGTGGCTGACCGCGTTTCTCATTCACACGGTTGGCAGTCTTTTCTTCTAAAGCCGCCGCATTGCCGCTTGGGCCTGCGCCGGTTCTGACAAAGGGCTGGCGCACGAGCAAGGAGGTAGTATGGCAAATATTCGTGAATCCGGTGAGAATTATCTCGAGCTCATTTTGGACCTCTATCGGGAGCAAGGCGAAGTGCGTTCGGTGGACATTGCCCGGCGGCTGGGGGTTTCCCGCGCATCGGTGTCCAAGGCGCTGGGCGTGCTGCGCGAGGCCGGCATGGTCGAGCCCGCCTATTACGGCAAGGTGGTGCTGACCGAGGCTGGGATGCAGCGCGCCGCCGAGGTGCGCGCCCGCCACGAGCTGCTTTGCCGGTATTTGGTGGAGGTGCTCGGTGTTTCCCGCGAAACCGCCGAGACCGACGCCTGCCGCATGGAGCATGTCGTCAGCGCCGAGATGATTGAAAAGCTCAAGCACGCGCTCGGGGTATCCGGCGAAAGCGGGATGCCTTAGCGGCAAGCGGCAGCGGAAAAACAGGGCGTCCTTCTTTGTCAGAGGGATGCCCTGTTTTTTGTCCCTTTTCAGCGCCGGGGGCGGGCTGTTGGGGCCCTTTAGTTCGCAGGATTTGTGCCGATATCTCCAATAGGAAAAGGAATTGCTGTGGCCATTCAGTTTTTATGGAATTTTCGAGCTTCAGCAGAAAAGGAGTGGAGATACATGGCTGGAATCAGAGGGATACAGGGCGAACAGGTGCAAACCGCGGCGCGCACGCCGTCGGCCCCCACGGATGGGGCGGCGAATGCCCAAAAATCCGGCGCTGCACCGGGACTGCACGCGGACACGGTCGTCTTTCAGCGCACGCCGCAGATGCAGGCCCAGGCCGAGCAGCTGTTCGGGAAATTCCTGGACCGCCTACAGCAGGCTTATCCCGAGCTGCGCATCGTGCTGGACGACGGCAAGACCGACAGCAGCCTGCTGGCGCGGACCTTGCAGGAAATGGGGGATGGGTACACGCTGCTGATTTCCAAGGAATTTATGGACAGCCTGGGTGCGGATGAAGACGCCTTTCGCCGCAAGGCGCAGGCGGTGCTGGAAGTGGTCCGGCAGCTGGGGCGGTATGCGCCCGGCGCGGTCGCCTGGATGGGCGAGGATGCTGCCGCCATTTTGGTCCGGCAGGCCCAGGAGAAAGGCCAGGGTCCGCCGGCCGATTGGACCCAGCGCCAGGAGAAATTGTTGTCCGACCTGCTGCCCATCCCTTCCGAGCAGGCGCTGGCCGTGTCCGGTTCGCTCCGCTCGGCCTATTACCAGACCGCGTCGGCCTATTCCAGGCTGGCCAGTGCCAAGACCAAAACCGCCGTCCAATCGGTGACGAGCGACGTCCGGCGCAGCATCAACACGCTCAAGATGGCGGCCGCTTACGGGGATGACCAACTGCGCGCCAAGGCCAAAAAGGCGCTCAAATCCATGGAGCGGCTGCTGCTCCTGGCCAACAAAAAGATGGACCGGTTTGACGAAGAGCGGCTCACCGATGTCCGGCGCAAGCGGGCGCAGGAAAACCAGCAGAAGGAGCGGGAGATGCAGGCAGCGCTCGAGCTCAAGCGGCGCAAGACCGCGCGCGCCACCGGCGACGGCGCCATTTTGACCGAAGGGCGGCTGCGCAACGTGCGTCTCCCCGGTCCGCCGGACTGGGCTGAGCAGCAGCGCCTGAAAAAGCTGTACCAGGATGCTTCGGACGATTGGTTTGCCTACACGCCCCTGCCCGCCATGGCGGCGGTGGATGCCGCGGCAGCCTCGGGCGGTTTTGCCGGCGGCATACCGGCCGGGTTCCAGGTGGCGGATGTTGTGGTGTTTTAACGGTGTTTGAAAGCAAAAACGGCATGGCCCACTTACTTGCAGGTCATGCCGTTTTTTGGTTTTTCGGTTGATTATTTGCGGGAGATTGCCTTCTTGGCCGCTTCCACAATGTGTGCAGCGGTCAGGCCGTACTCTTCCTGCAGGAACTTCTGCGCGCCAACCTGGCCGAAGCGGTCCTCTACGCCGACCATTTCCATCGGCACCGGGCAGGACTTAGCCAGCGACTGGGCAACCGCAGCGCCCAGGCCGCACTTGAGCTGATGGTTCTCAGCGGTGACGATGCAGCCGGTCTCCTTAGCAGCGGCGGCGATCAGCTCGTCGTCGAGCGGCTTCCAGGTGAACATATCGATCACCTTGGCCGAGATGCCTTCAGCGGCCAGGGTCTCCTGGGCCTTGAGCGCCTCGTCAACCATGATGCCCGACGCGATGATGGTCACGTCCTTGCCGTCCTTGAGGGTAACGCCCTTGCCGATTTCGAAGTCGGCGCCGTCGTCGTAGACCTTGACGATGCCCTTGCGGACCATGCGCATATAGGAGAACTTGCCAGACGCGGCCAGCTTTTTGGTCAGGTCGTTGAGCATAGCGTAGTCGGTCGGGTCGATGACAACCGCATCCGGGATGGCCATATACAGCGCCATATCCTCAAACGGCATATGGGTGCCGCCGTTGAAGGCCGCGCACACACCCGGGTCCGAACCCAGCACGTGTACCGGCAGCTTGGCGTAAGCGCAGGACATGAACGCCTGATCGTACGCCCGGCGGGACGAGAAGCAGCCGAAGGAGTGCATAAAGACCGTACGGCCGGTAGCGGTCAGGCCGGCGGCCACGCCCATGGCGTTGGCCTCCGCGATGCCAGCGTTAAAGGTTTGCTTGGGGAATGCGTTTTCCAGCTTCTTGGTATTGATGCAGCCGTACAGGTCGCAGTCAATGTGGCAGACCTTGCTGTCCGCGGCCATGAGCTCCTCCATGGCGGTTACATATGCGTCGCGGTTTGCACGCGAATCGTTCTCATGCTTGCCAATCAAAGTAAAATTCATGATTCCATACCCTCCTTACTGTGCTTTTACCTTAGCCAGCTCGGCCTCGGCCGCTGCAATGGCTTCGTCCCACTGCTCCTTGGTCGGCTGCGAGGAATGCGCACCGGAAGGTTCTGCGAATGTAGCGCCCTTGCCCTTCACCGTGTTGAGCACAATGCAGGTCGGCTTGCCCTTGCAATCGTAGGCGGCCATCACGGCGTCGTAGATTTCTTCGACGTCGTTGCCGTCCTTGACGTCGATGACGTTCCAGCCAAAGGCGTCGAACTTGGCGCCGATGCCCTTGCCGTGGCTCATCACGTCGTCCACTGCGCCGTCCAGCTGGCGCTTGTTGTAGTCAACAAAGCAGATGAGGTTGTCCAGCTTGTAGTGGGCGGCGAACTGCGCGCCCTCCCAAACCTGGCCTTCGTCGCACTCGCCGTCGCCGACAAAGACAAAGACGTGGTTTGCGCGGTCGTCCATCTTGTTGCCGAGCGCCGCGCCCACTGCCGAGGACATGCCCTGGCCCAGCGAACCGGTGGTCAGGTCAATGCCGGGGGTCTTGGTGCGGTCGGTATGGGACGGGAAATTGGTATGCGGCTGGTTGAGGGTATAGGCTTGCTCGATGGGATAGAAGCCCTTCAGGCCGAGTGTGGCGTACATCGCCGGGCCGGCGTGGCCCTTAGACATGACGCACCAGTCGCGGTCTTCCCAGCGCGGGTTTTTGGGGTCGACCTTCATCACCTCGCCGTACAGGACTGCCAGCGCTTCTACAACAGACATGGAACCGCCCACATGGCCAAAGCCCAACGAACCGATGGTCTTCAGCGCTTCCAGTCGGATCTCTGCGGCAAACACGCGGAGCGCCTGCATTTTTTCTGCTTTCTGCATTGAATACACCTACCTATTCCGTAATATACGTTTAGAACAGCAAAAATTCATGGAAAAAGGAGTATCCCTTCACCACTCTGCATTCATCTTATCATCTTTTTTGGGTAATTTCAATGGGATACGGTTATTTTCTAGCGAAATTTTTCCCAACATTTTGGGTAACTTCGCCAAACCCGTCAGACCTTTGCACCAAAAATTCGCGTTTTCGATCGAGAAATATATGTTTCTTGGTTGATTTTTCGTTAAGTTCTGATAAAATTAGAGTAGGCGGTTATACCCATGCCGCCGGAGGTTTTGGGAAGGCTTCAGTCCTTCCACAAAGCGGCCCCCGTTTCCCTGCAGCTCGGGGGCCGATTCGCAAGGAGGCAGGAATCTCAAATGAAAATCAGCCGTTTAAATTCCATAGAACAATATGTGATTGCAAAGGAAACGGTTTCAATCGATGAACTGTGCGAAGTGTTTGGCGTGTCCAAAAACACCATCCGCCGTGACCTCAACGATCTCGAGGCCCGCGGGCATATCGCCAAGGTCTATGGCGGCGTGACCGCCATCTCCTCCACAGGCGCTATTTTGCCGCCGCCTGTGCGCTCGGGCATGAACTCGGCCGACAAAAACCTCATCGGCCGCCTGGCCGCCGGCGAGGTCTGCGACGGCGACACCATCTTTATCGATTCGGGTACCACCACGCTATGTATGCTGCGCTACCTGACCGGCCGCAAAAAGCTGACCATCGTCACCCACTCCCTGGCTGCTCTCTCCGAGGCATCCAAGTACGAGAACCTGAGCCTGATCTGTCCGGGCGGCATTTACAGCCCGCCGACCGATTCGTTCGTCGGCCTTTCCACCTTCGAGGCGCTCAGCGGCATGACCATCACCAAGGCCTTCATGGCCGCCACCGGCGTGTCCCTCGAAAGCGGCATGACCAACACCACCTTCCTGGAAGCCGAAATCAAGCGCGGCGTCGCCCACCGGGCCGCCTCGGTCTATCTCATGGCCGACAGCTCCAAGCTCGACAAGGAAGCTGTCATTTCCTTCTGCCAGCTGCGCGACCTGACCGCCTTCGTCACCGACCGCCGCCCCCCTGACCGCTACATAGATTTCTTCCGTACCCACGGCATCCGCATTCTGTGTCAGTGACCTAGGGGGCCAGCCCCCTGGCCCCCGCCAGGGGGCTGGCCCCTGGACCCCCTTCGCGGGGCCCTGCCCCGCACCCCGCAAGCCTTTAAAAAGGCTTGAGCCAAACTCCTTGGAATGCTATCGCATTCCTTCGCCTCTAGCCGAGTTGTTGCAGGTTTTTGCGATACTGGGACGGGGTGCAGCCGAACACCTCGCGGAAACGTTTAATGAAATAGCTGAAATTTTCAAAGCCGACCGAGAATGCGATATCCATAATCGCCCGGTCGGTTTCGCGCAGCAGACGGGATGCCTGTTCGATGCGCAGGAAATTGATATGTTGGACCATGGTTTTGCCCAGGTTTTCGCGGAAGAAGGTACAAAAATATTGCGGGGACAGGCCAAACCGGGCGGCCACGTCGTTTAGGCGCAATTGTTCGGTGAAGTGTGCATTGAGGTATTCCACGATATTTTTCAGGGTTTGGGCGCGGTAGTCGTTGTGCAGCGCCGCCTTCTGCGGCATGAGCAGGCCGTTTGCGGCGGCCAGCGCCACGATTTGCAGCAGCCCAGCTTTGACCAGCAGCTGATAACCGTTTTGTTTGACCTGGCAGGCCCGCTCGACCATGGCCAGCGTGTCGGTGATCCCGGCATTGCCCGGCGTACCCCGGCGCAGCTCGGTGCGCAGCACCAGCTGCCGTGCCGCCAGCGGGCCCAAGATTTCGCTTTGCGCCAGATCCATCCGCTGGAACTCCAGCGAGTCCAGCGGGAATACAAACGCACGGAAATCCCCTGCCTGCCCGCCGCGGATTTCATGGAGTTGTTCAACATCCACAAAAAAGACATCGCCTTTTTGGCCGGTATACCGGTTCTCTGCGATGGTGAGCCCCACTTCGCCCGAAATCACCGTGATGATTTCCAGCTCTGGATGCCAGTGATACGGCACAAACCGGTTGTCTTTCGGCCCGCGTGGGTAGATTTGAAAGGGAAAAGCGGCTGTTCCGTGCGCGCGTTTTTCCCGCCGGGATGCGTCCATCTGAAGCTCCTCCTGCATTTGATGAAAATCGTGTTATTGTTGGTGAAGATATTGCAAGACGTCTTGCTTGCATGCTATTATAATTATAGCGAAAAGGAGCAAGGGACGCAAGGCAAACCCGCCGGTTTTCCGGCGTCTGCCCGGCGTGCCGCCCGCGTGCAGGTCTTGACCGCGCGGCCGGTGCTGCCGTGAATATGAAAAAATTTTTAGGAGGTTTTTTGTATGTACATCGAAAAAGACTGCAAACGCGGCTATACCGAGTACTGCCGCTGTGAGGACAACAACGGCGAAGGCTCGATGATGGACGTGGCTGTCCTCATCATGGAAGACGGCGACACCTACGAATTCCACGAAACCGAAAAGGAAATGGCCTGGATCATGATCAAGGGCAAGGCCACCGTCGAATATGAGGGCAAGACCGCCGAGATGGACCGCCCCAATCCCTTCGACGTTTCCACCTACTGCTTGCATCTGGCAGCCGGCCAGTCGTGCAAAATCACCGCGCACGGCCACTGCGAATTCTATGTGCAGAAGACCTACAACGATAAACACTTCGAAGCCCACCTCTACTTGCCCGAGGAGACCGACACCTGGCACCGCGGCGCCAACGGCGAATGCGGCGGCTGCATCAAGCGCGACGTGCGCACCAGCTTCGACTACGAGATCAACCCGCTGAGCAACATGGTCCTGGGCGAAATCATCAACCTGCCCGGCAAGTGGTCGTCCTACCCGCCCCACTTCCACCCGCAGCCCGAGTGCTACTTCTACCACTTCGAGGATGAGCGCGGCTTTGGCGCCGGCTGGGTGGACGGCAAGATCGAAGAACTGCATCACCATGGCCTGTCCATCATCACCAAGGGCAACCACCCGGTCGTCATGGCGCCCGGCTACCCCTGCTGCTACATCTGGGGCATCCGCCATCTGCCCGGCAACCCCTGGGAAAAGACCCGCATCGACGACCCGGTACACGCCTGGCTGGTTGACCCGAACGCCAAGTTCTGGAACGGTGAGGACGGCGTCCCGATGAGCGAATACACCAAGGACAAGTAAGAGAACCTAGAGAAGCAAAGAGCGATTCAAAAGGAGGATTATTTATTATGAAGCATATGGAGACCGTCCGCCTGACCGCGTCGCAGGCCATCGTCCGTTTCCTGGAAAACCAGTATGTCAGCTACATCGACATGGACGGCAACGAAGTCGAGCACAAGTTCGTCAAGGGCATCTTCATGCTGCCCGGCCACGGCAATGTTGTCGGCTTTGCCAACGGCGTCGAGCAGGAGCTCAAGGACATGATCGTCTACCAGGGCAAGAACGAGCAGGGCATGGCCCTGGCAGCGGTCGGCTTTGCCAAGCAGATGCGCCGCAAGCAGATCTTTGCCTGCACCTCTTCGGTCGGCCCGGGCGCGTGCAACATGGTCACCGCTGCCGCCACTGCAACCGCCAACAACATCCCGGTGCTCATCCTGCCCGGCGACATCTACGCTTCCCGCCAGCCCGACCCGGTGCTCCAGCAGATGGAGCAGCCCCAGAACCTGACCATCTCGGCCCATGACGCCTTCCAGGCGGTCACCAAGTATTGGGGCCGCATCAACCGTCCCGAGCAGGTCATGACCGACATGATCTCGGCCATGCGCGTGCTGACCGACACCGCCAACACTGGCGCGGTCGCCATCTCGCTGCCCCAGGATGTGCAGGCTGAGGCGTATGACTATCCGGTTGATTTCTTCAAAAAGCGCGTATGGCGCATTGACCGCCGCCCGATCACCCAGTATGCCCTGCAAAAGGCGGTCGAGGTCATCAAGGACGCCAAGAAGCCGCTCCTCATCTGCGGCGGTGGCGTTCGCTATGCCGAGGCCCATCACGTATTCCAGAAGTTTGCCGAGGACTTTGGCATTGCCTTTGGCGAGACCCAGGCGGGCAAGTCGGCGATCGTTTGGGACCATGAGCTCAACCTGGGCGGCCTGGGCACCACCGGCGGCATCGCGGCCAACAAGCTGGCCCATGAAGCCGACGTGGTCATCGGCGTGGGCACCCGCTACACCGACTTCACCACCGCTTCCAAGTGGCTCTACCGCACCGACGCCAAGTTCGTCAACATCAACCCGTCCGAGTTCCAGGCGTACAAGATGGACGCAACCCCGGTGGTTGCTGACGCCAACGAGGCGCTGACCGCCATCGGCGAGGAGCTCAAGAAGATCGGCTACCACACCGACGCCGCCTACGCCGAGCAGGTCAAGGCACTGCGCAAGGAGTGGTACGACGAAGTGGCCCGTCTGGATGCGGTTGTCTACACCGACAAGGATTCCTTCACCCCCGAGTGCAACGACGCCAACCGCGCATGCGTGGAGAAGTACATCGAGGACACCGGCTGCAAGCTGTGCCAGACCACGGTTCTGGGCACCATCAACAAGATGATCGATGACAACGCCATTGTCTGCGCAGCGGCCGGTTCGCTGCCGGGCGATATGCAGGGCCTGTGGCGCGCGCGCAAGGCCAACACCTACCACATGGAGTACGGCTACTCGTGCATGGGCTATGAGGTCGCTTCTGCGCTGGGCGCAAAGATCGCCTGCCCCGACCAGGAAGTGTATGCGATGTGCGGCGACGGCTCGTTCGACATGCTGCACTCCGAGCTGATCACTTCGGTCCAGACCGGCAAGAAGATCAACGTCATGCTGTTCGACAACGCTTCCTTTGGCTGCATCAACAACCTGGAAGTCGGCCAGGGCAATGCGTCCATCTGCACCGAGAAGAATATGCTCGAAGAGGGCGTGACCAACGGCATCCACAAGGGCAAGGTCATCCAGGTGGATTACGCGGCCATCGGCGCGGCATATGGCTGCAAGACCTACACGGTCAAGACCATCGAGGAGCTGGAAGCTGCCATCGAGGACGCCAAGAAGCAGACCGTCTCCACCCTCATCGACATGAAGGTCCTGCCCAAGACCATGTCCAAGGGCTATGAGAACTGGTGGCGCGTCGGCGTGGCCGAGGTTTCGACCAAGCCCGAAGTACAAGCTGCCCGCAAGGCCATCGAGGACCATCTGTGGGAAGCCCGCCACTATTAATAAAAATTTCCCCTCACTGTGCCAGCCCGTCCAAAGCGGGCTGGCCGTTTTTTATCTTCCCCGCGCCCTAAGCCGCTCAGCATCCCGCCGGCAGGCGGCAGGGAAGCTTTTTTTGCCTACTTTTTTCTCGAAAAAGCAGATATGGCAATCTATTTTTCCGCATCTGCCCTGCCTTTACCAACTGGTTCCCGCGCCCTAAGCCGCTCAGCATCCCGCCGGCAGGCGGCAGGGAAGCTTTTTTGCCTACTTTTTTCTCGAAAAAGCAGACATGGCAATCTATTTTTCCGCATCTGCTTTGCCTTTACCAACTGGTTCCTGCGCCCTAAGCCGCTCAGCACCCCGCCGGCAGGCGGCAGGGAAGCTTTTTTTGCCTACTTTTTTTCTCGAAAAAAAGTAGGAAGAGGGAGGGAATTTTGTTCATTTTACCGTTTTTCGGTTTGGGGGTAAAATTATCGTTGCAATTGGCGGGATGTACTGCTATAATATGACCCGTACAAAGGCGTACCGTTTGAAGGCGGTACGCCTTTTCTATACGGTGCGCCTTTTCTATTTTTTATAGGGAGGGTGTTCAAAAATGAATACGGGAAACAATGGCTTTATTCTGATTTGCGCGGCTCTTGTGTTCCTCATGACGCCGGGCCTGGCGTTTTTCTACGGCGGACTGGTACGCCGGAAGAACGTAGTCAATACCATGATGGCCTGTGCGGGCGTGATGGGACTGTCGGTGGTTCTGTGGGTGATCTGCGGATTTTCGCTGGCCTTCGGGGCCGACCACGGCGGCATAATTGGCGGGTTGGAGTATCTGTGCTTAAACGGGCTGGACTTCAACGAGGTGAGTGACTATGCGCCCACGCTGTCATCGCTGACCTTTGTGGTGTTCCAGATGATGTTTGCGATGATTACACCGGCGCTGATCACCGGCGCGGTGGCCGGGCGGATGCGCTTTAAGGCGCTGTTCCTGTTCATCGCGCTGTGGTCGCTGGTGGTATACTACCCCATGGCGCACATGGTTTGGGGGTCGGGCGGTTTTCTGGTGTCCATCGGCTCGGTGGACTTTGCAGGCGGCAACGTCGTACACATCAGCTCGGGCGTGAGCGGGCTGGTGCTGGCCATGCTGATCGGCCCACGCAGCGGCCTGGGCCTTGCCAGCTACCGCGTCCACAACATCCCCTTCGTATTCCTGGGGGCAGGGCTGCTGTGGTTCGGCTGGTTCGGCTTTAACGCCGGTTCGGCGCTGGCAGCCGACGGCCTGGCATCCCACGCCTTTTTGACCACCGCGCTGGCGTCGGCGACCGCCTTGGTGGTGTGGATGCTCATCGACGTCATCAAGGACGGCAAGCCCACCTTGGTCGGCGCGTCCACCGGTTTGGTGGTCGGCCTGGTCGCCATCACGCCAGGCGCGGGCTTTGTGCCGGTTTGGTCGGCGATCATCATCGGTGCGGTGGTCAGCCCGCTGTGCTGCTTTATGATGAGCCTACTGAAGAAAAAGCTCAAGATCGACGATGCGCTGGACGCCTTTGGCTGCCACGGCATCGGCGGCATCTGGGGCGGCATTGCGACCGGCTTGTTTGGCCGCACGGACATCAACGCCGTTGCCCAGTGGAATGGCCTTGTGTTTGGTGAGACCCGGCTGTTCATCGCCCAGGTGCTCAGCATTGTTGTGACCATTGCGGTTGCGGTGGTGGGCACGCTCATCTGTGCGGGCATCACCAAGCTGATCACCCCGCTGCGGGTTGACCACAAGGAAGAGCTGGTCGGCATGGATGTCACCCAGCACGGCGAGCATGCGTATCCGTCGTTTAACGGCCTAGACTAAGGAGGGATGTTCACTATGATGTACAAAGTAGAAGCGATCATCCGCGAGGAACAGCTCGAGGACATCAAAGAAGCGCTGCACAGCATCGGTGTCAACGGCGTCACGCTGTACCAGGTGATGGGGTTTGGCAGCCAGCGCGGGTATTCCACCCGTGTGCGCGGCCAGGAGGTCGATGTGATGATGCTGCCCAAGATCAAGCTGGAAATCGTCGTATCCTCGGCCGAATGGAAGGATAAGACCATCCAGAAGATCCAGCAAGTCGCCCGCACCGGCGAGGTTGGCGACGGCAAGATCTTCGCCTATGAGATCACCGACGCGGTCAAGATCCGCACCGGTGAAACCGGCTATGACGCCATCCAGGCCCAGCCGGAGGACAAAAAGAAGTAAATTTTAGGGAGCGCCCGGGCGGTTTTGCCGCCTTGGCGCTTTCGCGCTCCAAAGAAACGCCCCGATTTTCCGTACCATAACCAAAGCGCCCGAGCGGTTTGATCCTGCTCGGGCGCTGTTTTGTTTAGAGTTTGGTCATGAATTGGGTGGCGCTGTTGGCCATCAGGCGTTTGGTACCTTTTTGGTCGAAGGCGATCTCCAGCAGTTGGTCGCCGCCCATGGGCTTGACCGAAACCACCATGCCCTCGCCGAAGGCCTTGTGGCGCACCCGGTCGCCGGGATGCAGGTCGGCCGCGTGCGGGGCTGCACCCACCTTGGCGGCAGTGCGGTAGGCTTGGCGGACGGTGACATCCTTGCGGGCCTGCACAGCGCGCCGCTGCTCGGCCACGATCTGCTTTTTCTGTTCGCGGGTGTACAGGTTGGATTCGAGCAGGTCGGGCGGGATTTCCTGGATGAAGCGCGAGGGGCGGCAATATTGGGTGTGGCCGTAGAGCATCCGCCGCTCGGCGCAGGTCATGTACAGCTGCCGCTTGGCGCGGGTGACCGCCACATAGCACAGCCGCCGCTCCTCTTCCAGGCCCTCTTCGCTCTCCTCCGAGCGCATGGAGGGGAACAGGCCGTCCTCCATGCCGCAGATGAACACCACTGGGAATTCCAGCCCTTTGGCCGAATGCACGGTCATCAGCAGCACGGCGTCCTCGTCCTCGCTGGCGTGGTCGGCGTCGGTGTAAAGGGCCATCTCCTCCAAAAAGCCGGCCAGGCTGGGTTCTTCGGCCCGCTCCTGGTATTCGACCAGGTTGGATTTGAGCTCCATAATGTTTTCGGCCCGGCCGCGCGATTCCAGGTCGTCCTTGGCCTGCAAGGCGGCGAGATAGCCGGTCTTGTCCAGCATTTGGTCGTACAGTTCGGGCAGCGGCAGGGTTTGGCGCTGGGCGCGCAGGTCCTCGATGATGTTCCCGAAGCCCTCCATCGCGCTTGCCGCGCGCGACAGGGCCGGGTACTGGCTGGCGCTGCGCACCACCTCGAACAGATCCAGCCCGTTTTGGGCGGCCTGCTGCTCGGCCAGTTCGACCGAGCGGTCACCGATTTTGCGCGCCGGCATATTGATGATGCGTTTGAGGCGCAGGGTGTCGGCGGGGTTTTCGATCACCCACAGGTAGGCGAACATATCGCGGATTTCGGCGCGCGAAAAGAAGTCGCGGCCCTTGTAGATGCGGTAGGGGACGCCGCGGCTGCGGAAGGCGCGCTCGATGTTGTTGGAGAGCACGTTGTTGCGGTAAAGGATCGCGTAATCGCTCCACTGCCCGCCGTCCGAGACATTGGAAACGATGCGGTCAGCGATGAACGCGGCCTCGCCCTCCTGGGTATCCGAGCGGTGGATGCAGATTTTCAGGCCGCCCGACTGGTCGGTCCACAGCTCCTTGCCCTTGCGCTGCCGGTTGTGGCGGATGATCTCGTTGGCCGCGCACAAGATGGTATCGGTCGAGCGGTAGTTTTGCTCCAGGCGGATGGTGCGCGCATCCGGGTACTGCTTTTCGAAGTCCAGGATGTTGGCGATGGTCGCGCCGCGGAATTTGTAGATGCTCTGGTCGTCGTCGCCCACCACGCACAGGTTGTGCGAGCCGCCCGCCAGCAGGCTGGTCAGCACATACTGGGCGTGGTTGGTATCCTGGTATTCATCGACCAGCACGTAGCGGAATTTTTCCTGGTAGTAGGACAGGACATCGGGGTTGTCGCGCAGCAGCTGGACGGTTTTCATGATAATATCGTCGAAGTCCAGGGCGTTGGCATCCTGGAGGGTGTGCTGATAAAGCGCATATACTTCAGCGACCTTGCCTTTGTAGTAGTCGTCTGCCGCCTGTTTGGCATAGCCCTTGGGGGTGATGAGGTTGTCCTTGGCGCGGGAGACCGCTTGCATCATCGCGCGCGGGTCAAAGGCTTTTTCGTCCAGGTTCAGCCGGCGCAGCACGTCGGTCATGACCCGTTTTTTGTCGTCCTCGTCGTAGATGGTGAAGCTCTTTTGGTAGCCCAGCCGCTCGATATCCCGCCGCAGGATGCGCAGGCAGGCGGTGTGGAAGGTGTGCGCCCAAATGGCATTTGCGTCCCATTCACCGACCGCGCGCACCAGCCGCTCCTTGATCTCGCGTGCAGCCTTGTTGGTGAAGGTGATGGCCACGACCTCCCAAGGCCTGGCCGGTTCGACAGCGCAGAGTTGTTCGGCCCTGGCGTCGTTTTCCGGTTTGGGGTCGTTTAAGTAGTCCATTAAGAAGAGCAGGTCCTCTTGGGTGGCGCCCGGGGGCGCATAGGGGCTTTGCGCGCCCTTGCCAAACCGCAGGATATTGATGATGCGCTGAATCAGGACTGTGGTCTTGCCACTGCCCGCGCCCGCTAAAATCAGCAGCGGCCCTTCGGTCTGAAGGGTGGCCTCGCGCTGCATCTCGTTGAGGTGGGAAAACCGCTGTTCAATAATCGACCGCCGGATGGCGGCGTATTGTATATCAAATTTGGTTTGTTCCATGATTCCCTTCCTTTTTCTAAAAACTGCTATTATTATAGCACGTTTTTGCCGCGTTGCGCAAGGGCCATGACATTGGGCTTGTTTTTATGCCGCTTTGTGTTGGAATGTGCAAAAGAGGTTCGCAGGGGCGAACCTCTTGGATGGTTGGGAGCGTTCAAAATCCGC
>CAJFUJ010000048.1 GCA_904420185.1 uncultured Butyricicoccus sp.
CGACGCACGGTTGAGCGTGCCGTCCGGATTTACCGCTACCTTGCCGGAGGTATCCGGTACCTGCTTTACACAAACGATTACTTTCATAATGTATGTACTCCTCCTAAATTACTTGCCCAGAATATTGCCGGAAATAACGACGCGCTGGATTTCGGAGGTACCCTCGTAGATCTCGGTGATCTTCGCGTCGCGCATCATGCGCTCAACCGGATAGTCTTTGGTGTAACCGTAGCCGCCGAATACCTGCACTGCCTTGGTGGTGATCTTCATTGCAGCTTCGGATGCGAACAGCTTGGCGGTTGCCGCGTCCAAGGTGAATTTTTCGCCAGCTGTTTTCTTCATGGCAGCCTTATAGGTGAGCAAACGGGCTGCCTCAATGGCAACGTGCATATCAGCAAACAGGAATTGGGTGTTCTGGAACTTGGCGATCGGACGGCCAAACTGCACACGGCCCTTGGCGTAGTTGACTGCCTCGTCCATTGCGCCCTCGGCGATGCCAAGCGACTGCGCCGCGATGCCGATGCGGCCGCCGTCCAGGGTCATCATCGCAATCTTAAAGCCCTTGCCCTCCTGGCCGAGCAGGTTTTCCTTGGGCACGATGCAGTCGGAGAAGACGATTTCGGCTGTGGGCGAACCGTGCAGGCCGAGCTTTTGCTCGTGCTTGCCGACAGAAAAGCCCGGGAAAGAGCTTTCAACGATGAAGGCCGAAATACCCTTGGTGCCCTTGGACTTATCGGTCATTGCAAAAACAACAAATACATCGGCAACATAGCCGTTGGTGATGAAAATCTTGGAGCCGTTGAGCACATAGTGATCGCCTTCCAGTACTGCAACACAGGTACCCTTGGCGGCGTCCGAACCGGCGTCAGGCTCGGTCAGGGCGAATGCGCCGACTTTATGGCCCTCGGTCAGCATACGCAGGTATTTTTCCTTCTGCTCGGGGGTGCCGTGCTGGATGATCGGGCCGCAGCACAGGCCATTATGGGTTGCGACAATATCGCCAGTGGACGCGCACTGCTTGGAAAGCTCTTCGATTGCGATCGAACCGCACAGGTCGTCTGCGCCGGCGCCGCCGTACTCTTTGGGAACGATCATACCCATGACGCCGAGATCAAACAGCTTTTCGATATTTTCGCGGGGATACTCGCAGGTCAGATCAGTTTCTGCAGCGATGGGCTTGACTTCGTTTTCGGTGAACTCGCGCACCATCTTCTGAACCAATTCCTGCTCACGGGTCAGATGGAAATCCATGTTCAAGTCTCCTTTTGTTGAATAAATGATAAATTTGCCGGCGCCGGCGGGGCCGGCTTCTTGCCGAGGGAAGGCCACTTGGCCATCGAACACCTGTGTGCAAAAAAGCCGCAGACAATCGTTAGGGCGGGAATGCCATTTGCCTTTGCAGCAATCTCACCAAAATAGAACCAAAATGTATGGCACAATTGCGATATACTTCTTGGGCCATAACGGATTCATTGGTGGGCTTGGAAGCATATTTTGTGCACATTTCGAGTATTTTGGGTGTTTTCGTACTTCAATATACCACACATATACCCATTCGTCAATCATCAAAATCACCGGATTTCCGACGAAAATTTCGTGACAAAAATTATTTTGGCCCGTAGGACAAGAAAAACAGAAAAAATCCTGAAAAAAACAACTGCAAAAGCCGGAAATTGTCCCAAGAAAAAACTGAAAAATGACAAAAGGAGAACAGCACAGCGATGCGCGCGCCGATTCGTCTCAGGGAGGCGTGAGTGTGAGCGTGCGGGTTGCGATCTGTGTGGTAAAGGAGCGGTCGTGCTCGACAAAGACCAAGGTGGGCTGAATGCGTCGCAACACGTCCTCCAGCTGCTGGCGGGTCTCCAGATCGACAAAATTCAGTGGCTCGTCCCATACATAGAGGTGTGCGTGTTGACAAAGACTGCGCGCCAGCAGCGTCTTTTTTTTCTGTCCCTCGCTGAACGCCGACAAATCCTTTTCAAATTGGGCGCGTGCAAAGCCGAATTTGCGCAAAATGGTCAAGAATAGGCTGTATTCGATGCCACAAGCGGCAGCGTATGCGGCCAAGCTGCCAGATAGGCCCTCGGTCTGCTGGGGGACATAGGAGACAATCAACCCGCTTGCGCGCACAATGGTACCCGTGTGTTCGAGCGGTTGGCCAGCCAATAAAGCGAGTAAGCTGGATTTCCCCGCGCCGTTGCCACCCGCAAGCGCGATTCGCTCTTGCGGCTGTACAGTGAGGCGGACAGGCGCACATACTGGGCGGTTGTCATAACAGGGCGCAACCTCGGTAAGGGTCAACAGCTGTGCGGCGTGGTGCACAAGCGGGGAAAATGTCAAATCGTCTACGCATTCGACATTGTGCAAAAGCGCCGATTTTTCTTCAATCGCCGTCTCGCGCCGCCGTTCAACCGATTTGGCCCGGCGCATCATCTTTGCGGACTTGTGACCGATAAATCCACGGTCCGGGCGAAGGCCGGAATTTTTGGAGGCATATTTGGTCTTTTCCACTTGGTCCGACCAAGCGGCTGTGCGGCGGGCCGCATCACTGAGCCGTGCAATTTCTTTTTGTAGGCGTTCGTTCTGTGCCCGCTCGAAGTCATCTTGCTGTTGGCGGTTTTGCTGCCAAGAAGAGAAATTTCCTTTTTGCAATTCGATGTCAGCGCGGCCAAGGGATAAAATATGATCGACACAGCCGTCGAGCAGGCTGCGGTCGTGCGAGACAAGCAGGAAACCCGGCTTGCGGCGCAAATAAGCAGCCAGCCGCATCCGGCCTTCGCAATCCAGATGGTTGGTGGGCTCGTCGATGAGCGGGAAGGCATTTTCCCTGGTAAACAGTGCAGCAAGCTGGGCTTTGGTCTGCTCACCGGGTGATAATGTGCAGTAGGGGCGGTCCAGGACGCAGGCATCCACCCCCAAAAGGTTGAGCTCCCGCTCGAGCTGCCAATCTGGGCAACCATTGCCCAAGGCGCGTAGCACCGCGCGCGCCGTTTGCGTGGGCTGGGGGACAGGGGCGGGGAAATAGCAAAATGATGTCTGTGCTTGAATGTGGCCCTGCCCGTGCAGTTGCCCCAAAAGCAGACGGAGCAGGGTGGTTTTGCCACGGCCATTGCGGCCGATGAGGCCGAGCTTCCAATGGTCGTCCAGGGTCAGTGTGAGGCCGGAAAAGACCGGATCATAGCTGCCTGGATAGCAAAACTGTAAATTTGAAATCTGAATTTGTGACATATCGCAATCATCCTTCCTGCAACCGGTTCGAAAAATCCGAACATGAAAAAAGGCCGCAGGAAAGCAGGACTCTCCCACGGCCGCAAAGTGCAGCGGATGCTCCCCTGCGCATAGGCATGGGGAGGGGCAAGGCGAGCTTTCCTGCGTTGAACCATGAAAAACCAGACGGCAAAGCCGCCCAGCGTCCATCTTTCGCAAGAAAGCTTACTTCATTTTTTCACCTCACCTTTTAATTTTGATCAAGTATACCATGCGGACAAGACGATGTCAAGGCCGCCAAGACAATGCAATCAAACTGTAAAAGTATACAGGAACAAGCGTTTTTTATGCTTTGTAAAAACTAATGATTTTTATGAATTCTTAACACAGGGACCGCTTGCATTTTAAGAATTTCATGCCATAATACCAAAGATTGAAATAAAAACAGTCGAAATCAGGGCCAAATGCACATTGAAAAGAAGAGGAAGCGGCGTTATAATAAGCTGTAAAAATTCACAGGCACATTGAGGGGGATCCCAGGTGCCAGGAAGGGGAAAAGCTATGGATACCATGCAAATTCTTTCGGTTGTAGTTTTTCTGGCAGTGATGGCTGCAATTATTTCGGAAAAAATACACCGAACGGTCGCGGCGGTTGCAGGCGGTGTCCTGCTGGTCGTGTTGCGGGTGCTCACTGTGGATTCTGCGGTCAGCTATATCGATTTTAGTACCATCGGTGTGCTGATCGGTATGATGCTGTTTGTCGCTGTTGTGCGCAACTCGGGGCTATTCGAGTACATGGCCATCAAAGCGGCTAAAATTGCAAAAGGCAACCCATGGAGAATCATGCTCCTATTCACGCTTTTGACAGCCATTCTCTCGGCCTTTTTGGACAACGTAACGACTGTTTTGCTGGTCGGTCCAATGGCCATCGCCATTACGGGGATTTTGGGTCTGGACCCGGTACCATTCCTGCTGGCGCAGATCATGGCTTCTAACATTGGTGGTACGGCTACTTTGATCGGCGACCCGCCGAATATTATGATCGGTTCGCAGGCTGGCCTCACCTTTATGGACTTTGTCGCAAACACCGGCATTGCGGTTGTCTTTATTATGGCGGCATTGAGTGTATGCTTCTACTTTATTTATGGGAAAAGGCTGGTTGTGGCCCCGGAAAAAATGGAAGCCGTCATGCAGCTGGATGAGAAAAAATCGATCAAAGACCATGCGCTTTTGGTAAAGAGCGTTATTATGATCGCAGTCGTGGTTGTATGCTTTGTTTTCCACAGCACCATTGGCATTGACTCTTGCGTTGTGGCCCTGGCAAGTGCTACAATTATGTTACTGATCGGTAGACAGGACACCGAAGAAATTGTCCTCGGTGTCGAATGGTCGACCATCCTGTTCTTTACCGGCCTGTTTGTTGTGGTCGGCGGGATGCAGGAAACCGGGATCATTACTGCCTTGGGCAATGCGCTTGTAGAAGTCACTGGCGGGAATGAGATGCTGCTCATGCTACTGATCCTGTGGGGTTCGGCCATCTTCTCGTCGGTGCTGGACAACATTCCGTTTGTTGCTACGATGATTCCGCTGATTCTGGCCATGCAGGCCGACGGCATGGACGTCACCGCACTGTGGTGGGCGCTGTCGTTGGGGGCATGCCTGGGCGGCAACGGCACCCTGATTGGTGCATCGGCAAACGTTGTGCTTTCGGGCATCTCGGCTAAGCACGGGCATCCGATCACCTTTGCGCGGTACTTGAAGATCGGCTACCCGATGATGCTGATGTCGGTTGTGATTTCTACGGTCTACCTGTTGATTCGTTTCCACTGATGACAGAAGAAAGAAGGGAATCTCATGATTACAAGTAGCTTCTCAGGCGATCTGATCAACGCCAGCCTGCGCCAGATGGGCGCGGCTTCCATCAAGGAGATCCGCAATGGAATCCTTTACATCATCAAGTTTGAGCTTACCGAAGAACTGAATGTGATTTATGTCCTGGATGTGACCAAGCGCGACAAATTTTTCTTGCAGCGTGTGTCGCCATATCCGATGTCGCACGGTCGCTTTTCCAGCCCGAGCGAGGTAGTCCAATTCATTCGGGACGATATCCATAAGTTCACAAACGCAAAAAATTCACACAATTTCCCGAAGTTTTTGTTGATGGCCGACGAAGTCACACGGTTTTCGCACGCAGCTGAGCTGCTCTTCTTGGAGCATAACGTATCCAAAAGCGACTTGGAACGCATTTCCGACTGTATGCAGCAGGCGATGAATGTCCTCAAAGATATCCATGAACATTCACCCAAGATTGATTCGGCGAAGAGCAACAAGACTGGTATTTAATTTTAAGATCAAGCGGGCGCCCAAAGTTATTCCTTTGGACGCCCGCTTTTTTTTGTCAGGATAGAAGCTGGCTGACCAGCCATTCGCCGTTCGCCTGCCGCTCTAAAACATAGGTAAAATGTTGTTCAGCGACCTTGCTGGTACCATCAAGATAGGAAACCAAAATATATTCCTCCATCTGCAAATGCCAGCAATCGTCAGAAACCTTGCGGCTGCTTTCTGGCGCATAGCTTTGGATGGTTTCTTGTACACCGCGGGCGCTGAGATCGGCTACCAAGGCTTGCTGCTGGGTATAAATTTCGCTGCCAGGGACCATGGTGCTGGCGACCAGGGAGAAGTCCCCCTGATTGATGGCTGCGACTAGGCCGTTCAGATACCGGGCAAATGCCTCGGTCAATTCGGCCTCAGTCGGGTCGGATAGGGCATCCGTAGCAGCTGGGGCAGGGGAAGCAGAGGAATCGGATGCCGGCGATTCATAGGCGCCGGTGCCGATAGAGGAGTTTGGATAAAGCCCGGCCTGCAACTGCACATCATCAGCGGCTAAGTCCCAGTCGCCGCCAGTAGCAGTGACGGTTGCGCGGATGGCGCCTTGTGTAAAAGTCAGCAGGATGGTTCCATGGTTCCCCCAGCCATCATCGAAATAAGAACCAGCAGCTGTGTTGCCGGAAACCGTGAGCGGTACAGGGTCCACCTGTACGACGCGGTTGCCGTTTTGATAGATCGCCTCGCCAGAAAAATAAAATTGGCCATTTTGCTCGGTGATGGTATAGACAATGCCCGATTGAATACCGTCCAGATCGGGCACGTGCCACGCGCCGAGATAGTCGCGCAAGTCAACCGTGTCAGCCATACCTGATGTGTCAGAAGTAGCGGCGGAGACAGCGGCGCTGGCGGCAGCGGAGGACAAAGCGGCATTTTGGCTGTCATCCAAAGCAGGCGAAGGTGGCTCACGCAGGCCGCTGGATAGAATCAAAAGGATTGCGGCTGTGCAGAGCAGGGCAAAGACACATACGGCCCCGACCACCAGGCCGATGCGTCGCTTTCCAGCGGGCGGCGTGGGTTCATCCAGGAAGGGGTCTTGTGCGGGTGGCGCATCCGGCTGCGGGGTAGACTGGGGCGTAGGGGGAAGTGCTGCGCCGCACTGGTCGCAAAATTTAAAGGTATCCGGTTGTTCGGCACCGCAATGGGGACAGAACATAAAAAAACCTCCTTTACCCAATTTGAATGTATGGTCGCTATGGCATGACTGTCACTCAGTCGCCATCTGCCATACGATAACCAACGCCGTTTTCAGTTAGGATGTATTTGGGTTCTGCCGGGTTATCCTCCAACTTGCGGCGGATATTGGCCATATTGACGCGCAGGATTTGGTTGTCATTGCCCTTATACGGCCCCCAGATATCGTGTAATAGGGTGGTATAGGTGAGAACCCGACCGGGCTGACGGGCGAGCCGCTCGACAATTTTGTACTCGTTTTGGGTTAAATGAATTTCCTTGCCTGCAACGGTCACACACCGGCGCTCAAAATCGATCCGGAAATCCTGGTATTCGTAAGACGAAGACACCATTGCCCGTTCAGCAGCCAATTGGTTGGCGTGGCGTCGGGCCGCCCGAATGCGTGCGAGCAGTTCACTGGCTCCAAAGGGCTTGGTGATGTAATCGTCTGCCCCTAGATCAAAGGCGCGGACTTTTTCCTCCTCCTGATCGCGGGCGGACACAACCAAAATGGGGGTACCCGACCATTCGCGCAGCTTGCGGATGACTTCAACGCCATCCAAACCAGGCAGTCCCAGGTCGAGCAGGATCAGATCGGGGCAATGGGAGCTGGCCATGCTCAACGCCTGATGGCCATTTTCGGCATTGATGACCTGGTAACCGTTTGCAGTTAGGATGGTAGACAACACACGGGAAATGGTCGCCTCGTCTTCGACGACCAGGATTTTTTCACTATTCGGCATAAGAAGAAACCTCCTCCATAGGCAAAGTAAAGCTGATACATGCGCCGCCGTCCGGCATATTGCTGGCCGAGATTTGTCCGCCGTGCGCTTCGACAATGGTTCGGCAAATGGAAAGGCCAATGCCAAGCCCGCGCGTGGCGTCGCTGGACGTTTTATCGCGCGCCATAAAGCCGTCAAACACCTTGTCTAAGTCGTCTGGCGGGATGCCGCGTCCGTAGTCGCGCACGGTAATGCGCACCTGGCCCGACTCGGTTTGTGCGTACAAATCGACGGTGTCGCATCCGCCGTGCAAGATGGCGTTGTCGATCAGGTTGATTAGTACCTGGACGATGAGCATCTCGTCCATGGGGACCAACGCCACCTCGCTGGGGGTGTGGATGTTGAGTTTAATTTGTGGATACCGCTTGCGCGCCTTGGATGCTGCTTGGGAAAAGACCTCATCCAATGGTTCGCATACTTTACGCAGTGAGGGTGCGCCGCCGGAAATGCGGGTGACCGACAGAACATTCTCCACCATGCGCAGCAGCCACTCGGCGTCATCATGGATGCCGGAAAGCAGCTCACGGCGGCTGACAGGGTCAATCCGGTCGCCGCTGTCGAGCAGTGCACCAGAAGCGCCCAGAATACCGGTGAGGGGTGTGCGCAGGTCGTGGGAAATTGCGCGCAGCAGATTGCCGCGCATTTTTTCTTTTTCGGCTTCGATGAGCATTTGCTGCCGCTCCTCGGTCAAGCGGGTACGTTCCCTGGCGAATTCCCGTTGTTTTTTGACCCGTCCACTAAGCGCAGTGGTCGCAATGGCGACAATCAGCATAACAAGAAAGGTGATGGGGTATCCTTCAAGAGTAAAATTAAAATTGGAATAGGGGTATGTAAAAAAATAGTTCACCGATAAAACGCCTAAAATAGCCCCTAAAATGCCCCAGATATATCCGGTTGTGTTCAAAGAAATCAGCAGTACGCCCAGGATATAAATCTCAGAGGAATTTCCAATGGTCTTGAAACGATCCAAAAGAATGCTGTTTACCGCAGTCGCAGTGATAAGAATCGCCGCTGTTTTCAGTGCGTTGACCACAATGCGGCGCGGTTGAAAGAAAGAAGCGTGCATAAAAGACCTCCTATATCCCCTATTATACATGAGTTGGGGGTAAAACACTATACTTTTTCCAAAAGATTGCCCAATTGAAAATATGGTATGAAAATAGGAAGCCAATGTGGCACAGAGAAAAAACTGGAACAAATGGCACGCAGGTGAAAGAAGGACAGTCTAACACAAAAATTAACGAAAAATTAACACACCGGCCGGAAAGATTTGCTATACTGCAACTGTATAGGCGTTAAGAAATCTTTATGTTTGGGGGAATTTGTGATGGAATCCTATGATTTTCTTTGTATCCTGGCAGTGATCTTATTGGCGACCAAACTGCTGGGCCTGCTGTCCGAGCGGGTGCATATGCCACAGGTGGTTGGGGCGCTTGCCGCAGGGATTCTGCTCGGGCCCTCGGTGTTTGGTTGGGTAGAAGAAACCGACTTTTTGCTAAAAACGTCCGAGATCGGCGTGATTTTGCTGATGTTCTTGGCTGGTCTGGATACCGATTTGACCGAACTGAAAAAAACGGGTATGGCGTCGCTGTTCATCGCCGTGATTGGGGTGGTTTTGCCACTGGCAGGGGGGACAGCTTGCTATCTGCTGTTTTACCATGATCCAGCCGATGCGATGGATTTGCTCAAAGCGCTGTTCATCGGCGTGGTCTTGACGGCCACCTCGGTGTCCATTACCGTGGAGACCCTGCGTGAGATGGGGAAACTAAAAGGCCGCGTAGGGACCGCAATTTTGGGTGCGGCGGTGATCGACGATATCTTGGGCATTGTGGTACTCACCGTGATCAGCGGCTTTGCCGATCCATCGGTCTGTCCCTTGCAGGTCTTTGGTGGCATTGGGCTGTTCTTTGTTTTTGCGGGCGTTGTAGGGCTGGTGTGTTACCGTGTGTTTCGGAAGATGGATGTTATTTGGTCGCATCACCGGCGGATTGCAATTGCGGCGCTGGCATTTTGCCTGGTGCTTTCGTATATCGCTGAACGGGTTTTTGGAATTGCGGATATCACAGGTGCATATTTGGCGGGGTTGATTTTGTGCAATATTATGGATTTGCGCGAATATGTAGCGAAAAAAATTAATATTATGAATTATATGTTTTTTGCCCCTGTCTTTTTTGCTTCCATCGGCATCAAAACCGAGCTGGGCGGGATGAACGCCAAACTCGCCATATTTTCGGTTTTGCTTCTGGTTATTGCGGTGTTGACGAAGGTGGTAGGCTGTGGCTTGGGCGCGCGCCTATGCGGCTTTGA
>CAJFUJ010000049.1 GCA_904420185.1 uncultured Butyricicoccus sp.
AGCTGGCATCCCTGAGAGGATTTGAACCTCCGGCCTACCGCTTAGGAGGCGGTCGCTCTATCCAGCTGAGCTACAGGGACATCTATACAATATTAAGTTATTGACTATTGCCTTTTTCCTAAAGGTGTTTGTTGTAACGCGACCTTAGGAGGGCGGTGCTCTGTCCAGCTGAGCTACTGGCGCATATACAAAATTTATTCAACTGTGCGTCCTCGGAAGACGAGAGATCAGCGAATGTAAAAAGATGGACAATTTCAGCAATCGAGCCATACGACTCCAAGCTTATCAATCATATCCGATTTTATAGAAAAAGTCAACGGGTTCTTACGGATATTTCCGAGTGGTTTTTACCACCGAATGGACTCGGGGAAGAACCCGTTGATCGGGTGCATAACCAAAGGCATATCACATCCAGCATAAAACCGAGGTGTTTCATGGCTTGTTTTTCTGGATGAGATAGAGCTCGGTACCATAATGGCAGCTTTCAAAGCGCCATGTGTCGCCAGTTAGAAAGAGGTTGAAAAAGATGGTCTGCTGTGCTGGGTCATCCGGTTTGGACAGGTGGAGCAGCCAATCGGAAAATTCCGGCGTCACCGGACCGGTAATTACGGTCCCATAGGGCCAGTCACTCTGCTGGACACTTCCGTATTGTAACGCCAGACAGATGGGCGCCTGCTCCTCCTGCCAACAGTGAATTTCAAAACAACGTGCGGTTTGCAAATAGGGGCGCAATAGGTTATTCCATGCGTCCGGGGCATCATCGAGTTCGAGGATTTGTGGCGCGCCACCGTCTGGCGGTATAGGGTTTGCCGGCAGCGATGCCAACGTTTCCTGCAAGCGGCCTGTCAAGGATCCCAGCGGATTGGAAGCCATCGAAACTTTCCCTCCTTCACAAAATTACACAATCACAGCATGGATGCCAGCAGCCGGTCAAGCTGTTCGCCCTCCAGGTAGCCTGGCCAGGCAAACAAGATCTCGCCCTGGGCGGACACAAACAGCGTTGACGGGAATCCAGTCACCCCGCACGACAAAACGGCATCCATATCGGTGTCGAAATATACCGGGAAGGTGTAACCATTTTCAGCGATGTACGCTTCACCGAGCGCCACGGTTTCCTGCTGCCCATCCACTGCGTCAATCATGACGAAATTGATCCGGTCACCGTAGGTTTCATAGGCGGTTTGGAAATCGGGTAGCTCCTCCTTGCAGTAGGCGCACCAGGTTGCCCAAAAGTTGATGACCGTCGGTTTGCCGGAAAAGTCGGCGCTTTGCACCGGCTGGCCCTGCGGGTCATAGATGGTGAACGACGGCAGCTGCACCGCCTGTTCCTGTTGTGTGGACGTGCTGCTTTGCACGGCGCTGGGCAGGGCGTCGTTGCCCTGGGTGCTGCGCAGGAATTGATAGGCCACAGCAGCCAAAATGAGGACTACGGCCAGTACGGCTACCAAAATCAAAGTTTTTTTCTTTTCCATCCCATTTCCTCCTTATACGCCGCCCAGCAGGGTGAGCAAGCGGCTCATCCAGCCGGTCATCATCGAAAGGCCAATCAGCACCAAAAAGCCACCGCACACCCGGTTAATGGTTTGATAATGCTGCTTGATCCACTGAAACGCCCCCTTGAGCGAATCGATGACCAGGGCGCTGAGCAAAAACGGCACGCCCAGCCCCAGCGAATAGCACAGCAGCATCCCGACGCCCTGGACCGCCGAGCCCTGCTGGGAAGCGAGCAGCAGCGCTGCCCCCAAAAATGCACCTACGCACGGCGTCCAGCCGATGGAAAACACCAGCCCAAACACGAACGACGGCAAAAAACCGTGGCCGGATGGGTTCATCTGGATGCGGATGGTTTTCTCCAAAAACCCCAGCCGCAAAATCCCCATAAAGGACAGGCCGAACGCGATGACAATCGCGCCGGTGATCACATTGACTGCCGTCTGATGGG
This sequence comes from uncultured Butyricicoccus sp., assembly GCA_904420185.1. Lineage (GTDB taxonomy): Bacteria > Bacillota > Clostridia > Oscillospirales > Butyricicoccaceae > Butyricicoccus_B. Next base: position 1,943 of record CAJFUJ010000049.1, read on the forward strand.
TGCGCAACAACCCGCCTAGGCTGCCTGCCAGCGCGCCAAGCGCCAAAAACATCACGGTAAACCCGCAGACAAATCCGGCTGCGCCCCGCAGCGCCTGGATGCGCCCGCCGCTCCCGCCGGCAAAATAGGACAGGTAAATGGGCAACATGGGCAGCAGGCAAGGGGAAATAAAGGTGATGATGCCTTCTAAAAATACAATGAGATATTGCATAGGTTCTCCTTTCGCCCCGACCGGGGTACCGATATTGTACCATAGCCCCGGCGGCATGGGAAGGGGAAACCTGGTTTTGTCCGTCTTTTCGGCGCGGGTCTCGTGTAGCCGGCGGGGTTGCCGCTTCCCCTGTCCGGCCCGGTGTGGTATAATAGACAAAGAAAGATTGGCGCGGCAAGCCCTGTACCGGCCGGACCGCGCTGCAGTGAGGTGAACCAAATGTCCAATGTCATCATTGTCGGCGGCGGCCCAGCCGGGGTTTCAGCCGCTTTGTATACGGTGCGCGCCGGGATGGACACCACCCTGGTTTACAACGGGGTCGGGGCGCTGGCCAAGGCGCACGCCATTGAAAATTACTATGGCTTCGCGCTGCCGGTTTCCGGTGAAGCGCTGGCCATGAGCGGGCTGGAGCAGGCGCGCCGGTTGGGCGTACGGCTGGTGGAAGCCGAGGTCACCGGCCTGGCGTTTGAAGAAAAACTGACCGTGTCCACGGCGGCTGATACATACGCGGCCGATTTCGTCATTTTGGCGACCGGGTCGCCCCGCACCGCGCCCCGCATCCCGGGCCTGAGCGAAAACGAGGGAAAAGGCGTCAGCTATTGCGCGGTGTGCGATGCATTCTTCCACCGCGGCAAGCCGGTAGCTGTGCTAGGCGAGGGCGAATATGCGCTGCATGAGATCCGTGCGCTGCTGCCGGTGGTGCGCTCGGTGACGCTGGTGACCGGTGGTAAGGAACCGCTCATCCAGGTGCCCGAGGACGTGCGGCTGGACACCCGTGAAATCGCCGCCATCGAGGATGCCGGGGAAGGGCTGCGCATCCGCTTTACCTCGGGCGGGGTGCTGCCGGTCAGCGGCGTGTTTGTCGCTTACGGCGTGGCGGGCAGCGCCGAGCTGGCGCGCAAGGTCGGCGCGCTGACCGAGGGCAACCGCATCCTGGTCGATCCCACTATGGCCACCAACATCCCGGGCCTATACGCGGCTGGGGATTGCACCGGCGGAATGCTGCAAGTGGCCAAGGCGGTCTATGAAGGCGCGCTGGCCGGCACAGCGGTCATCCAGGCGTCCCGGCGCAAAGGATAAGATAAGCCCCGGCATCTGCGCGCAGGCTTGGTCAGCCAGGCAGATGCCGGGGCAGGTTTCAGTGATTTGGCTTATAGGGAACAGCCCAGTTGTTCGGCCCGCCGGCCGGCGTTTTCCATGGCGCATTCGGCGTCAAAGCCCTGGATATCCAGCCCTTCAGCGGCGACAGAATGCAGGGTCTGGATGCCGAGCATCCCCAAAAGGGAACGCAGGTAAGGGGCGGCATGGTCGTCCTCCACAGAGGGGCCCTGCTCATAAATGCCGCCGCGGGTGGTGATAAACACCGCCTGCTCAGCTTTGCAGCGGCCGATGTAACCGGCTTCGGTGCATTCGAAGGTCAACCCAGTCACACAGACGTGTTCCAGGTAGGTGTGCATGGCGGAGGGGAAGGTTCCTTCCCAGAAAGGGGCGGCCAAGACGATGAGATCGGCCTGCTGGAATTGATGGGCAAGGGCGAACATGGGGTCATCCCAGTTGCCGAAAGCGGCGTCCCGTGCAGCCAAAGTGTCCTCATAAAGTGGCTGAAGGCGCAGGGCGTTTAAATCCACCGTTTCCACCTGGACATCCGGATGATGCGTCCGATAGGCATGTAAAAAGCGGTGCGCCAGTTGGAGCGTGCGGGATTTTGCACCCCGGATACATCCGTTTACAAACAGTAAATTTTTCATTTGACTCCTCTCCTTTTGCCGGCCGTCCGCGCCGGCTGTGCGCGGGTTTGCCGCGCTGTCATTGTTGCCATTATAGCACAGCGATTTCGGAATTTCAATCGGATTTGGCACGCAGATCTTTTGCCCATCTTCCCCAAGTACAGCGGGGAGAGCAGGCTGTTTTTCGTCAGTTCACCCATTGTTCTGGCTATGTGCTGGGCGTATAATGAGTAAAATAGAAGGAAGCGTGCAGTCAAAGGCAAAGGGCAGATCCGGCCGGGCGGCACCAAAGTTTCTGTTGGAGGAAAGTTTTATGAAATCGGTTTTACTCATTGGCCTTGGGCGTTTCGGCAAACACGTTGCCCGCAAGCTCACCGAGCTGCACCACGAAGTGCTGGCCATTGATAAAGACGAAGAACGGGTGGACGCTGTCCTTCCGTTTGTCACAAGCGCGCAGATCGGTGACGCCACAAATGAGCAGTTTATCGCCTCACTGGGCGTGCGCAATTTTGACCTGTGCATTGTAGCGATTGGAGACAATTTCCAAAGCTCGCTGGAGACTACCGCGCTTTTGAAGGACTACGGGGCGCCGCTCATTGTGGCGCGCGCCAACCGAGATGTACACGCCAAATTCCTGCTGCGCAACGGCGCCGACCACATCGTATATCCCGAGCGGCAGGTCGCCTCTTGGGCGGCGGTACGCTTTAGCGCAGACAATATTTTCGACTACATTCAGCTGACAAATGATTATTCGATCTACGAAACCCCTCTGCCAAGCGATTGGGTGGGCAAGACGATCATCGACCTGCGAGTGCGGCAGGTGCATAAAATCAACATTTTGGCTGTGAAATACCAGGGCCGGCTGGAGCCGCTTCCAGGGCCGGAGCATATGTTCCGCGAGGAAGAAACCCTGCTTGTCATGGGCAGCAACAAGGACTTGGCCAAGTTTTTGCGGCTGTAAAACCTGCGGGCGCCAAACCGTCTGGTCTCTTTGCAGCCGAAAAGGGGAGCAGATGCAGCATGATACAGCATAAGGACAGGCGCTTGTGGCGCGACCGCGGGATATGGGGGGAATATGAGTGAGCAAACGCCCGTATTTTGGGCGTCGGGATGATCGTGGCCGGATGCGTCATCCTGAACCTGTTTGGAAGCGCACACGGATAAACGCGCGGGGCAAAATCGAGGCGGTTAGAACTCGACTTTGCCCCGCCTTTTTGTTATAATAGGGGCATCAAATTGCCACCGAAGGGATGGGAAGCATGACACAAGAACAAATCGCGCGCATCAACGCGTTGGCCAAAAAAGCGAAGGCCGAGGGCCTGACCGCAGACGAACGGGCCGAACAAAAGCAGCTGCGGGAAGCATATATCCAGGCCTTCCGCAACAGTCTCAAAGCCCAGCTGGATAACACCGTGGTCCTGCGGCCGGACGGCACAGCCTACCGGCTGCGGCAAAAGAAGGGCGGACACTGATGCGCCTTTCACAAGCGGCCGCGCAGGCGCTAAACCGGCTGGAGCAGGCAGGTTTTCCGGCCTATGTGGTTGGCGGCGCGGTGCGCGACCATCTGCGCGGCGTGCAGCCCCACGATTTTGACCTGTGCACCGCCGCAACGCCCGACGAGGTACGCGCGGTGTTCTCCGGCGAGCGGGTGGCCGAAACCGGCCTCAAACACGGCACCGTGACCGTGCTGTTGGCGGGTGAACCGCTGGAAATTACCACCTTCCGCGTCGAGGGCGCCTATTCGGACGGCCGGCGCCCGGACACCGTGCGCTTCGTGCGTGACCTGGAAAGCGACCTGGCGCGGCGGGATTTCACGGTCAACGCCATGGCGTACAGCCCGGTGCGCGGGCTGCAGGACCCCTTTGGCGGGCAGCAGGACCTGGCAAACGGGCTGCTGCGCGCGGTTGGCGATCCGGTCCACCGCTTCCAGGAGGACGCGCTGCGCATCTTGCGCGGGCTGCGCATCATGGCCGAAACCGGCTTTGCCATCGAACCGGATACGGCGCGGGCGCTGCGCGCCGGGGCGGGCCGCTTGGAAAAGGTCGCGCCCGAGCGTCTGGCCGCCGAAACGCTGCGGCTTTTGTGCGGGCGGTACGCCGGACGGGTGCTGCGCGCATACACCGCCGTGATCGGCGTCGTGCTGCCCGAGATCCTGCCCATGCAGGGTTTCCAGCAGCGCAACCGCTACCATGTCTACGATGTGCTTGAGCACTCCATCCGCGCGCTCGAGCAGATCCCAGCTGAACCGGCGCTGCGCCTGGCCGCGCTGTACCACGACACCGGCAAGCCCCACTGCATGACCGTGGACGACAAAGGGGTGGGGCATTTTTACGGCCACCCCAAGCTGAGCGCCGCGCTGGCCGAGCAGCGGTGCCTGGCGCTGCGGCTGCCGAGCGCCATCCGGGAAACCGTGGTCTTTGTGGCCGACCACCACGACATCCCCATCCCGCAGGAGGAGGGCGTCATCCGGCGGCGGCTGGCCAAGTTCGGCGAAACCCGGGTGCGGCAGCTGCTGATGATGAAAAAGGCGGACGGCGTCGGGCGCGGCACCCATCCGGAATACATCGGCCATTATCAACAGCTGGAGGCTGCGCTCAACCGCACGCTGCGCAAAAAAGACTGCCTTTCGGTGCGATCGCTCGCCTTGGACGGGTACGCGCTCATGGGCTTGGGGCTGCGGGGCCGGCAGATCGGGGAAATGCAGCGCTACCTGCTCGAGCAGGTGCTTGACGACCCGGCCCGCAATACCCCGGAAATCTTGACCGCTTTGGCCCGGCGGCATAGGGAGGAAGCAACATGAAAGAACGATTTTTGAAGCTATTCCGCGAACAAATCCACCGGCGCGGGGCGGACAAGTTGCTCGAATGGGTGGAGAGCACCGACTTTTTTGTCGCTCCGGCTTCAACCCGCTTTCACGCCGCCTATGCCGGCGGCTTGCTCGAGCACAGCCTCAACGTGTACGATGTGCTCATGCAAAAACACTACGACGCCCAGGCCGATGATTTGGAAAGCTGCACCATCGTGACGCTGCTGCACGACATCTGCAAGGCCGGGTTCTACACCACCGAGTACCGCAACCGAAAAAACGACCGCGGTGAATGGGAAAGGGTACCGGTTTACGCCATCGACGACAAATTCCCCTACGGGCACGGCGAAAAATCGGTCTTTCTGATCGAGCGGTTCATGCGGCTGAAAAACGAGGAAGCCGTGGCCATCCGCTGGCACATGGGCGGGTTCGACGATTCGGCGCGGGTGGGCAGCTTTACCATTGCACACGCCTATGAAAAATATCCGTTGGCAGTCAAGCTGCATCTGTCCGATTTGGAGGCCACCTATCTCCACGAACAGCGCAAAGAGGAGGCAAGCGAATGAAAACCAAGGAATTCACCCTGCGTACCGAGCGGCAGGGCTATTACAACATCACAAACGCGGTGCGCGAGGCCATCCGCGAGGCGGGGGTGCAGTCGGGCTTGTGCGTGGTGTTCTGCCCGCACACAACCGGCGCGATCACCATCAACGAAAACGCCGACCCGGATGTCGTGCGCGACCTGGTGCTGGGCTTGGACACCGCTTTCCCCGACCAGGCCGCCTTCCGCCATATGGAGGGCAACTCACACGCCCATCTCAAATCCTCGGCGGTGGGCGCGTCGGAAATCCTGCTGGTTGAGGATGGGCGGCCGCTGCTGGGCACCTGGCAGGGCGTGTATTTTTGCGAATTTGACGGTCCGCGCACGCGGAAATTTTATGTGAAGGTGATGACTGATGCATGAGATCAACTGGCAACCGAAATTTGTGCAGGCGGACGGCGTGCGCCTGGCCTATTACGAGTGGGGGCAGGGCGAACCGCTCGTGCTGCTGCACGGAAATGGTGCGGACAGCACCTGCTTTCGCAACCAGATCCCGGTGTTTTCGCGGCTGTACCGGGTGATCGCTGTGGACAGCCGCGGGCATGGCCGCAGCGAACTGGGGGACGAAGGGTTGAATTTTGCCCAAATGGCGGACGACCTGTATGCGGTGTTCCAAACGCTGGGACTCAAAAAGGCGCATGTGCTGGGCTTTTCGGACGGGGGAAACCTGGCGATCTGCTTTGCGCTGCAATACCCGCAGTGTGTGGACAAGCTGATCCTCAACGGGGCCAATATCCGGATGCTGACCGGTATCAAGCCGTACATCCAGTTGCCGGTCTATCCGGCGGTGGGCCTGCTGCACCTGTTGTCGCCGCTGGACCGGTCCATCCGGCGTAAATACGACGTACTCTCGCTCATGGCGCACGAATACGGGGTGGATTGGGACGACCTGCGCCGCATCCAGGTCCCCACGCTGGTGTTGGTCGGTGAACACGATATGGTTTACGACAAGCATTCGTGGCGGATGACATTGTGTTTGCCCCACGCGCGCATGGTGCGCATCGCGGGCGGCGACCACTTCATCGCCGAAAAGATGCCCAACCAGTTCAACTTGGCGGTGTTGCGCTTCCTAAAAGGAGGGGATGCGTGGTGAATGGGCTGTTTTCGCCCTATCAGCTGGGCGGGCTCAGCCTGCGCAACCGGATCTGCCGGTCGGCTACCAATGATTACGCCGGCAACGAGGACGGAACGGTTTCCCAGGCCCAGATGGCCATCTACCGCGCACTGGCGCAACACGAGGTAGGGCTGATCTTCACCGGGCATGCCTGCGTCAGCCCGCACGGCCGCGCTGACGGCCGGCAAAACGCCATGTACGGCGATGAGTTTATCCCGGCCCAGCAGGCGCTGACCCAGATGGTCCACGCGCTGGGCGGCTGCATCGTCCAGCAGCTCAGCCACGCGGGCGGCAAAAGCCTGCCCCTGGACGGGCCGCCGCCCGCGCCTAGCGCGATGGAGTATGTCCCCGGCAGGCCAGCCCGCGCGTTGTCGCCGGACGAGATCCTGCAAATCCAGGACAATTTTGCCGCGGCTGCGGTGCGCGCCCGCGCAGCCGGGTATGACGGCGTGCAGATCCACTGCGCGCACGGCTACCTGCTCTCCGAATTCATCGACCCGGCCTGGAACCGGCGGACCGACGCATACGGCGGCGCCATTCCAAACGGGCTGCGCATGGCGCGTGAGACGATCGGGAAAACCCGCCAGGCGGTGGGTGCGAATTTCCCTATTTTTATTAAGATTCACTGCAACACCCAGGGCGAGGACCCGGACTACCTGCAAACGCTGGCCGCATTTTTGGACGAATGCGCCCGCATGGGCGTGGTGGCGGCCGAAATTTCCGGCTACGACTTCGCCAAGCAGCCGCCAACGGCGCGGCGGTACTACCTGGACAAAGCCCAGGCGCTGGCAAAGCGCACTGCGCTGCCGCTGATTTTGGTGGGCGGGTTGCGCGACCGGGCCGATTTGCAGGCCGCGCTGGACGGCGGGATGGCGATGGCCAGCGTCTGCCGGGCGCTCATCTGCCAGGACGATTTTGTCCTGCGGGCGCACGAAGGTGATGCTTCGGACTGCCTGGGCTGCTTTGGCTGCTTTCAGTGCTACCAAAAGACCGGGAAACGATGTGTTTTACACAGATAAAGCGGAAAAATCCCGCTCTGTGCCCGGAAAAAGTTTGGCTGTGTGGCAAACGTCGGTTTGCATAGAAATGCCGCCGAAATCCCGGCATTTCTCTTGCAATCCGGGGGTTTACTTCTCCGCGGCAACCGCGGTATAATAGTAAAAATACAATTTGCAGCTCGAGTCTGAAAAAGGAGAATCACAATGGCATTTTATTTTTCTGAGCCCTCCCGCACGTTCAGTGAATATCTTCTGGTACCCGGCTATTCTTCGGCCGAATGCATCCCGGCCAACGTCAGCTTGCGCACCCCGATTGTCAAGTACAAAAAGGGGGAGCAAGCCGCACTGTATGCAAATATTCCGCTGGTCTCGGCCATCATGCAGGCGGTATCGGATGACAATATGGCGATCGCCTTGGCCAAAGAAGGCGGCATCTCCTTTATCTACGGTTCGCAGACCATCGAAAGCGAGGCCGCAATGGTCGCGCGCGTCAAGGCCTATAAGGCCGGTTTCATCGTTTCCGATTCCAACATTACGCCGGATATGACCCTGGGCGACGTGCTCGCGCTCAAGGAAAAAACCGGCCACTCCACCATGGCGGTCACCGACGACGGCTCGGCCACCGGCAAGCTGCTGGGTATCGTCACCAGCCGCGACTACCGTGTTACCCGGATGTCCACCGGTGAAAAGGTCGCAACCTTCATGACCCCCTTCGAAAAGCTGATCACCGCCCCGGCCGACACCACCCTGAAAACCGCCAACGACATCATCTGGGACCACAAGCTCAACGCCCTGCCGCTGGTTGACGAAAACCAGCACCTGGTCTATATGGTCTTCCGCAAAGACTACGACACCCACAAATCCAACACCCTGGAGCTGCTCGACAGCCACAAGCGTTATGTCGTGGGCGCGGGCATCAACACACGCGACTATGCCGAGCGGGTGCCGGCGCTGGTGGAAGCAGGCGCGGACGTGCTGTGCATCGACTCGTCTGAGGGTTATTCGGAATGGCAGGCGCGCACGCTCAAGTGGGTCCGCGAAAATTACGGCGACCGCGTTAAGATCGGCGCGGGCAACGTGGTCGATCGTGACGGCTTCCGCTTTTTGGCCGAAGCGGGCGCCGACTTTGTCAAGATCGGCATCGGCGGCGGCTCAATTTGCATCACCCGCGAGCAAAAGGGCATCGGCCGCGGCCAGGCGACGGCGACCATTGAAGTTGCCGCCGCGCGCGACGAATATTATAAGGAAACCGGCATCTACATCCCGCTGTGTTCGGACGGCGGCATTGTCCACGACTACCACATCACCTTGGCGCTGGCTATGGGCGCCGACTTCGTGATGCTGGGCCGGTATTTCTCCCGCTTCGACGAGTTGCCCACCAACAAGGTCAACGTGGGCGGCACCTTCATGAAGGAATACTGGGGCGAAGGCTCGGCCCGCGCGCGCAACTGGCAGCGCTACGACATGGGCGGCGACCAAAAGCTGTCGTTTGAAGAAGGGGTGGACTCTTACGTCCCCTATGCGGGCTCGCTGCACGACAACGTCACCCTGACGCTCAACAAGGTGCGCTCGACCATGTGCAACTGCGGTTCGCTGTCCATCCCTGAGTTGCAGGACAAGGCCAAGATCACCCTGGTTTCGTCCACCTCGATTGTTGAGGGCGGTGCGCACGACGTAGTGCTCAAGGATTCGGCCATTTCTGTCCACAAGTAAAACCATTTTGCCTGCGGCGTGCCTTTTTGTGGCGCGCCGCAATTTTGACGAAAAGAGGCGCATTTTATGAAGAGAATCGCAAGCTTTGAGGTCAACCACGACCTGTTAACCCCCGGGATGTATACCTCCCGCATAGACGGCGACATCACCACCTATGATGTGCGTATGGTGCTGCCCAATGTGGGCCCCTATTTGGAGCCCGCCGCCAGTCACACCTTTGAGCACTTGTTCGCAACTTATACCCGCAACAGCCGCTTCGCCAGCCACATTATCTATTGCGGCCCCATGGGGTGCCAGACCGGGTTTTATTTCCTGGTGCGCGACCTTTCCCCGGCCGACGCCATCGATCTGGTGCGCGAGAGCATGGACTTTATCGCAGGCTATGCGGGGGAAATCCCGGGCGCAAGCCGGGTGGAGTGCGGCAACTACAAGCTGCACGACCTGGCTGGTGCAAAGAAAATCGCGGCCAGCATGATCCCAGTGCTCAAGGATTGGACCGAAAAGGATTTGGTTTATAAGCGGTAAGAACCGTATCATATAGCACAAAACGCCAGAGACGCAGGTTTCCTGCGTTTCTGGCGTTTTGCATTGGGCTGCTGATCCCGGGAGTAGACGAGAAAATCCCCTACGGATTTTTAAAAATATTTTTGAAAAATGATTCGGTGTGTAAAATTTCAAAAAAACACTGGGAAATGCAAATAAAAGATATTATAATGAAAACAAGGCCTGCTTACTCGATACAGCGGATTTTGAGAAGAAGGCACGGACATACTGGATAGGCCTGCGATCAAACCGCGTATATGTTCCGACATTTGACCGGTCAGTGACAGATGAGCACATGCACAGACGTGCCGGTTTCAAGGCAATATCGGATGACATAGGCGGTCCCACGTGAATGGCCATCCCACAGGGCTAAGACATGATCGGCGCGCTGGACAATCTCCTCGTTTCGGCGGAGTGGGGCTGCTCGGCCAAATGTTTGATAATCAGGTAAGATTTCCACATAGGCTAAGTGGTTCTCTTCTGCGTAACGTTTGGCCAGCATATCCGCGCCCTCCGAGCCGCCGGACAGGATTGTGGTAGTGCCGTGGGGGATCTGCGCTGAGAGCTCACTGTAAAACGTCTCGCTGACACTGCGTGAACCGATGATGGCGACCTTCACGGTCTCACCCCTCCTTTGTTTGATGCGACATACAAATTTTGCAAAACCTGATGGTTTGAATTCTATTTTCTGGTGCAAAGCACTTTGTGACAAATCCAGTATACCATAGCACAAGTGGAAATACAAAAGGAATCTGATCACTTGGCGTGGACCAAAAGGCTGGCGATGGATGCGGGATTTGCCCGCGCCGCCCAAAAGTGCAGGCACAGGACAAACAAGGACAGCGTTTTTGGCGCCGCATCGGGCATAGTAAAGGTGGGAGGTGAAGCGTTTGAAAAAATTTCAAACAAGACTGATTGCAGGCTGTGCGGCGGTTGCGCTGCTATTGACGGCAATGGGCAGTGCGGCTGCGGCAGAGCTGACCGAAGTGATTCCCATCGGCCGTACGGCGGGCATCAAGCTGGAATCAAACGGGCTGCTGGTCGAGTCGGTGGAGCCGGTGCAGACTGCACAGGGCGAAGTCAGCCCGGCGGAAAAGGCTGGATTGCAAGCGGGTGACATCCTCTTGCAAGTGGACGGCGAGACAGTGGAAACCGGCCAGGCGCTGCAAAAGAAGATCTCGCTTTCAGCTGGGCAGCCAGTACAGCTGGCCATTGAGCGGGATGGACAACCCCAAACGTTGACCGCCACTGCGGCGCAGGATGCATCGGGTGTCTATCGGTTGGGCCTGACCGTGCGCGACAGCATCGCGGGGATTGGCACGATCACCTATGTGGACCCGGAGACCGGCGCATATGGCTCGCTGGGGCACGGCATTTGCGATGGGGAAAGCGGCGTGCTGGTCCCCTTAAAGGACGGCAGCTTGATGGAGTCGTCGGTCAGCGGCGTGATCAAGGGTGTGGCGGGTACACCCGGCTCGCTGCAAGGCGATTTCAATTTGCAGCATGACATGGGCTCGGTGGAACAAAACACGCTGACCGGTATTTACGGGATCTTGACCGATGACAGCTATTTTAAGGACAGCCAGCCGGTCCCCGTAGCTACGGCCGATGAGATCCAAACAGGTCAGGCCACGATTTTGTCCAATGTCGCAGGGGAAACTGTGCGGGAATACAGCTGCGAGATCGAAAAGGTCTACGGTGAAGGAGGCGAGTATGACCGTAGTATGACCATCCGCGTGACCGACCCTGCCCTCATTGCACAGACAGGTGGCATTGTGCAGGGGATGAGCGGCAGCCCGATCTTGCAAAACGGCAAGCTGATTGGCGCAGTGACCCATGTGCTTGTGAGCGACCCAACAAGGGGTTATGCCGTGCAAATCCAAAAGATGCTGGAAGAGATGCAGGTCGTGCAGTAATTTACCAGACCCGTGCCTCTAGGTGGAAAGGCGAAAAATGTCGAATTTTCGGGTGAAAAAAATGAAAAAAATCGTCTAAACACCTTGTGGAACGAGTAAATAAATGGTAAACTAGAACTTGTAAAAGAACTTTTTACAACAAAATAAATTTATAGGGAAGGGGCTTACACGGGCCGATGGACCAGAAAATTCGGGTGCTGTTAGCAGACGGAGACAAGGAATTTTGCAATCTCCTCAAGGAAGCGCTTACGCAAAACGAAAATATTGAAGTGGTTGGAATCGCGACCACTGGACGGGAAACATTGCAGTTGGCGGACTCCACGCCGTTTGACCTGCTGCTGATCGATCTGATGTTGCCGGAGATCGATGGGCTGAGCGTCATCCAGACATTGGGCGAGCGCGGCAAGCGGGTTGGAATTTTCGTCATTTCGGCGTTTTCCGGCGTGGAAGCGGCGACAGAGTGTACGAGTCTGGGCGTTAGTCATTTTATTTGCAAGCCGCTCGACATCAAAACCCTGATGGCGCGCATCATGCAATGGAATTTGACACGCGGTTTGCTCAGCCATGGCAAAACGTCGGTGCGCGGGGAAGATATCTCGCTGGAAGTGCGGGTGACCGAAGTCATCCATCAAGTCGGCGTGCCAGCACACATCAAAGGATACCAATACCTGCGGGTAGCGATCATCATGGCGGTTAAGGATATGGAATCGGTCGGCGCCATCACGAAGATTTTGTATCCAGCCATTGCTAAGCAATTTCACACCACGTCCTCGCGCGTGGAGCGTGCCATTCGCCATGCGATCGAAGTCGCTTGGGACCGTGGCGACCTGGAAACTTTGCAGTCCTATTTTGGGTACACGGTTTCCGGCCTGAAGGGTAAGCCGACAAATTCCGAGTTTATCTCCATGATTGCAGACCGTTTGCGGTTGGAGATGAAGTTCGGCACGTAACAATGGTCTAGGTACAGCTTTCCCCAAAACCGGGAAAGGTATAACCAGAAATCATAAAAAATAGAAGGGCGCGCCGCAAATCCGTAGCGGCGCGCCTTTCTCATATGGTTGGGTTATTCAGAAGCGTAGATGGTTCCCGTGTCTGGATTGACTTCGACGTCTGGATTGACTTCGACCGAGATGACCGAGCCGTCATCCAAGGTGACCTGGTAGCTGCCGTCATCTTGTAAGACAAATTGATCGGCGCGGATGACAAAGTCGTCCGGCGTCTCGCCGTCGGTGACGGTGAAGGACACCTCGGATTGGGCAGGCTGTTGGCTGGGCGCACTGTCCGTAAGATTTGCAGTAGCCTGTACCCGGCCGTCCGAGGCAGGGGCAGCTGGTTCTGCGGCGGCAAAAGCCGAGGTGGTTCCTACAATTAGGGCAGTGGCCAACAATAGGCCGGAAATGGAAATTTTTCTTGAATGAATCATGGCTTGAATCCTTTCTTCCAGAGGCTTGGAGCCAAATTGGCTTGTGAAGGGAGCGGAGGCCTCCCAGGCGGCAAAATCCAGCAGACTGTGGGCATAGGCGGCCCATTCGCCGGGTTGGCACCGGCGCAGCACACGCGCGTCGCAAAACAGCTCCAAATCGCGGCCGAGCAGCGAAAACAGCAGCCAGACGAGCGGGTTGAACCAGTGCAGGCACACCGCGCACGCGGCAAGGCATTTCCATGCGCAATCGAACGACTGCACATGGCACAGTTCGTGCACCAGGGCGAACCGCAAGTGCGGGCCATCCTGGTGGGCCAGCCGGACGGGCAGCACGACCACCGGGCGAAGTACGCCGTAGGTCAGGGGGGAGGACAGGCGTGCGTCGGCGCGCAGGCGCACCTTGCGCCGCAGGCCAAACCCGGATAGGATCGCGTCTGCGGCAGGGTTGTGCACGCGCACTGCGGTGCGCAGCGCCCGCCGCGCCCGGATTTCGCGCACGGCAAACCACAAACAGCAGCCCAGGGCGCCCGCCATCCACAAGATGGACCCCACCGGCACAGCCGGGGCAGCGTCTTGTGGAAGGATGGAAACCCGGATACCCGGTGTGGCAAACCGCCCGAACAGGCCGACCGGCGAGACAAATTGGACCGGGCATAGAAGCCGCACAAGCGCGACGGCGTAAAAGCACAGATAGGCAGCGCGGGGCAGACGGCCTCCGAACAGGCGGCGCACCAACGCCGCAGCCAGGGTGATCGCACCCCCGGCCAGGGTCATTTGCAGCAAGGTCTGCATAGGCATCACGGTTTTTGGTCGATCAGGCGGCGGAGCTTGTCGATTTCACCGGCGTCCAGCCGGCCGCTGCCGAGCAGCGAAGCGAACAGCTGCGAGGGCGAACCGTCGAACAATTTGTCCACCAGTTCGCCGGCCTGCTGGGCCTGGACCTGCTCGTGGGTGAGCAGCGCATGGCAGATGAAACCGGGCTCTTGCCGCGCAATATACCCTTTTTGGATACATTTTTTGATCACGGTGTAGGTAGTGTTCTTGTTCCAGCCGACCTGTCCGGCCAGAAGAACGGCGATTTGGCGGGCGGCGAGGTCGCCGTGGGTCCACAGCGTTTGCATCACTTGCCGCTCGGAATCGAAGAGCTTGTGCTCCATGGGGGAACCTCCTTTGGATTGGCCATGCGGCCGGGTCCCAGCGCTTGAACCCGGCCCACGGCGGTGGACTATTGCAATAGTATGTGTATAGACTATCACGATCGTATGGACCTGTCAAGCCTGTTCACAAAACAAACACAGGCTGCGGCCCGGCCGCTCTGGGCGTTCTACACAAAACCGCGCGGCTGGGGACGGCCACGTTCTCATGGGGATTTCCTTGTGTAAAGCTGCAAACTATGGTATCATAAACTGTAAAATATACTTTTATGCTTTGCGTGAAGGAGTTTGAACGTGAAGACACAGGATAACATCAGAAATTTTTCCATCATCGCGCACATCGACCACGGCAAATCCACCCTGGCCGACCGCCTGCTCGAACAGTGCAAGGCGGTGTCTCAGCGCGAGATGGAGGAGCAGCTGCTCGACAACATGGACCTGGAGCGCGAGCGCGGCATCACCATCAAGGCGCGCGCGGTGCGCATGGAGTACCAGGCCGACGACGGCCAGACCTATCACATGAACCTGATCGACACCCCGGGCCATGTGGACTTTAACTACGAGGTGTCCCGCTCGCTGGCCGCGTGCGAGGGCGCGCTGCTGGTAGTGGACGCCGCCCAGGGCATCGAGGCCCAGACCCTCGGCAACACCTACCTGGCCATCGACGCCGGGCTGGAAGTGCTGCCTGTTGTCAACAAAATCGACCTGCCCGCCGCCGACGCGCCCCGCGTCAAGCAGGAGATCGAGGACATCATCGGTGTGCCGGCCATGGATGCGCCCGAAATCTCGGCCAAAATGGGCATCAACATCCACGCCGTGCTTGAGGACATTGTGGCGAACGTCCCCGCGCCCGCGGGCGACCCGGACGCGCCGCTCAAGGCGCTGATCTTTGACAGCCAGTACGACGCCTATAAGGGCGTAATCGTCTATATGCGCCTGATGGATGGCCATATCAAGCCGGGCATGAAGGTCAAGATGATGGCCACCGGCGCCACCTTCCAGGTCATCGAGTGCGGGTACTTGGAGCCGCTCGGCCTGTCCCCACAAAAGGGCCTGTACGCCGGCGAGGTCGGCTACTTTACGGCCTCGATCAAGAATGTGGCCGACACCCGCGTGGGCGATACGGTCACCGAGGCCGACAACCCGACCCCCGCGGCCCTGCCCGGCTACCGCCCGGCGCGGCCCATGGTCTTTTGCGGCATCTACACCCAGGACGGCTCCAAATACCCCGACCTGCGCGACGCGCTGGAAAAGCTCCAGCTCAACGACGCCGCCCTGTCCTTTGAACCGGAAAGCTCGGTGGCGCTGGGCTTTGGTTTCCGCTGCGGCTTTCTCGGGATGCTGCACATGGAGATCGTGCAGGAACGCCTGGAGCGCGAATTCGACCTGGATCTGGTCACCACCCTGCCTTCGGTGGTCTACGAGATCGTCAAGGCCGACGGCACCACGGTCTATTGCGACAACCCGCACGATTACCCCGACCCGGCGGTCATCACCGAGGCGCGCGAACCGTTCGTCAAGGCATCCATCATGACCCCGGACGAGTTTGTCGGCAACATCATGCCCATGTGCCAGGAGCGGCGGGGCGTGTTTAAGGACATGCAGTACCTGGATTCCACCCTGGTCGAGCTGCACTATGAAATGCCGATCAACGAGATCATCTACGACTTTTTCGACGCCTTGAAGGCGCGCACCAAGGGCTATGCCTCGCTGGACTACGAATTCCTGGACTACCGCAAGAGCGACCTGGTCAAGGTGGACATGCTCTTAAACGGCGACCAGGTGGACGCGCTGTCGTTCATTGTACACCGCGACAAGGCCTATGGCCGCGCCCGCCGCATCTGTGAAAAGCTCAAGGAGAACATCCCGCGCCAGCTGTTCGAGGTGCCCGTCCAGGCGGCCATCGGCGGCAAGGTCATTGCCCGCGAGACGGTCAAGGCCATGCGCAAGGACGTGCTGGCCAAGTGCTACGGCGGCGACATCACCCGCAAAAAGAAGCTGCTCGAAAAGCAGAAAGAGGGCAAAAAGAAGATGCGCACGCTCGGCTCGGTCCAGCTGCCCACCGAGGCGTTCATGGCCGTGCTCAAGCTGGACGAAGAATAAATGGAGACATTCCAAATACCCGCTACTTTGGGCCTGTATTTCCACGTCCCCTTTTGCGCGTCCAAGTGCAAATACTGCGATTTTTACTCGTTTGCCGGGCCGGAAGCCCAGATGGACGCCTATGTGGACGCCATGTGCCGCGCCATTGCGGCCTGGGGGATGCGTTGCCAAGGGGCCAAGGTGGACACCGTCTACTTTGGCGGCGGCACGCCCTCGCTGCTGGGCGCAGTCCGGCTGGGGCGCATTTTAACGGCCGCCCGCGCCGGGTTCGCCCTCCAAGACGACGCCGAAATTACGGTCGAGTGCAACCCAGACAGCATGACGGGCGGGCTGCTGGATGCCCTGCACGCCATGGGCGTCAACCGCCTGTCGGTGGGCGTGCAGTCGGCTAGCGACTGCGAATTGCGTATGCTGGGCAGGCGGCACACCTTCGCCCAGGCGCAGCGCGCGGTCGAGCGGGCCCATGCCAGTGGGTTTGCCAATCTGTCGCTGGACTTGATGTACGCCCTGCCCGGGCAGGACGCCGGCCAAGCCCTCGCATCGTTGCAAGCCCTGCTCGCGCTCGGGCCGGTGCATCTGTCCTGCTATGCGCTCAAGATCGAGTCGGGGACGCCGCTGGCCCGGGAAAACGTCACCCAGCCCGACGAGGACATACAGGCCGATATGTACCTGGCCTTATGTGATGCGCTGCGGCAGGCCGGTTTTGAACACTACGAAATTTCCAACTGGGCCAAACCCGGCTTCCGCGCCCGGCACAATGCCCGCTACTGGGATCTGTCCGATTACCTGGGGATCGGTCCTTCGGCCCATTCGCTGCTGGGCGGCAAGCGGTTTGCCTATGCGGACGACTTGGACGCCTTCCTCGCCGCAAAGCCGCCCATCCCCGAAGAAGAGGTCGAAGGCTTTACCCCGGCACTGGAATATTTGATGCTGGCCCTGCGCACGGCGGACGGTGTGCAGCCCGCGGCATTTGCGGCGCGGTTTGGGCAGCCGTTTGCCCCCTTCGCCGCCCGATTGGAGAGATTCAGAGCGCCCGGCCTGGCCGCCTATTCAGCCGGCCGTTGGCGCCTGACCGAGCAGGGCTTCCTGCTGTCCAACCCAATTTTGGCCGACGTACTGTCGGCACAATGAATGATAGAAACTTTTGGAGGTAAAGATTATGCGCGCAGTTATCACCGTGGTCGGTAAGGACCGCACCGGCATTATCGCCAAGATTTCCGACACCCTGTACCGTCATCAGGTCAACATCGTCGATATTTCCCAGAACGTCATGGAGGATGTATTCGCCATGGTCATGTTGGTGGGCATCGACAAATGCACGGTCGATTTCACCGAGCTGGCCGACCTGCTCGACAAAGACGGCGAGGCGCTGGGCATGAAGATCCACACCATGCATGAGGATATCTTCAACGCCATGCACCGGATTTAATGGGGGACGAGAACAGTGGCAATGATTAACACCCGCGACATCCTCGAAACCATCAAAATGATCGAGGAGGAGCATCTGGACATCCGCACCATCACCATGGGCATCTCGCTGCGCGACCTGGCCAGCGACGACATCCATGTGCTCTGCGACAAAATTTACGACAAGATCACCCGCCGCGCCGAACACCTGGTCAAGACCGGCGAGGAAATCGAGCGCGAACTGGGCATCCCGATCATCCACAAGCGCATCTCGGTCACGCCCATCGCCATGGTCGGCGCCACCACCACCGCGCTCAGCTATGTGCCCATCGCCCAGGCGCTCGACCGCGCCGCCGCGGCGACCGGCGTCAACTTCATCGGCGGTTTTTCGGCACTCGTGCAAAAGGGCTTTGCCAAGGGCGACGAAGTGCTGCTTAACTCCATCCCCGAAGCACTGTCCGTGACGAGTAACGTATGCGCGTCGGTCAACGTGGCTTCGACCAAGGCGGGCATCAACCTGGACGCCATCTCGCTGATGGGCCACATCATCAAGACCACCGCCGAGATGACCAAGGACAACCAATCCATGGGCTGTGCCAAGCTGGTTGTGTTTGCCAACGCGGTGGACGACAACCCCTTCATGGCGGGCGCGTTCCACGGCATCGGCGAGCCGGAAACCGTGCTCAACGTCGGCGTATCCGGGCCGGGCGTGGTGCAGGCGGCCATCCGCCGCGCGGGCAACTGCTCGATCGGCGAAGTGGCCGAGATCATCAAAAAGACCGCCTTTAAGATCACCCGCATGGGCCAGCTGGTCGGCTCGATTGCCAGCGAGCGGCTGGGCGTGCCGTTTGGCATTGTCGATTTGTCGCTGGCGCCCACCCCGGCGGTCGGTGACTCGGTGGCCCGCATCCTGGAGGAAGTCGGCCTGGAGACCTGCGGCTGCTGCGGCACGACCGCCATTTTGGCCATGCTCAACGACGCGGTCAAAAAGGGCGGCGTGATGGCGTCGTCCAATGTGGGTGGCCTGTCGGGTGCGTTCATCCCGGTGTCCGAGGACGAGGGCATGATTGCAGCCGTGCGCGCCGGTGTGCTGAGCATGGAAAAGCTCGAGGCCATGACTGCGGTATGCTCGGTTGGCATCGACATGGTCGCTGTGCCGGGCGACACGACCGCCGAAGTGCTCTCCGGCCTGATCGCTGACGAAATCGCCATCGGTGTGGTCAATAACAAAACCACCGCCGTGCGCGTCATCCCGGCGGTGGGCAAGCAGGTGGGCGACAGCGTCGAATTCGGCGGGCTGCTGGGGTCTGCACCCATTATGCCGGTATCGACCCATTCGCCGGCCAAGTTTATCCACCGCGGGGGGCGGATTCCGGCGCCGATTCACAGCTTGAAGAACTAAATTTTTGTATTTTACAGTTTTACACCGCTTGAACGGCAAAGGCCGGCTCATCCTTGTGAGCCGGCCTTCGCTTTGCCCAAAACCACCCGTTTTGGAATGACAATTCCAAAACAGCGAAGTTTTCGATCAAACCTTTTTTAAAAGGTTTGCGGGGTGCGGGGCAGCGCCCCGCGGGAACGCCGCAAGCAGCCACACAGCGCACCGAGCAAGGCGGCGAGCAGAGCGACGCGCACGGCTTCGCACAGGGCCAGGGCGCAGCCGAACACCACTTCGCCGCGCTGGAGGAAATCACCGACCGAAAACACGCCGGCCGCCGAAAAGGCCGGATAGGGCAGGGCGGCGGCGCCGGCGCCGAGCACCAGATAGGCGCGCAGGCTGAGCAGCACCAGCCCCAGGCCGCCCAGGAGCACGCCGCGCACGCAGGCGTGGGTGGCGGACAGATGGCGGTCCTGTTCGCACAGGAGCAGGGGCAGTGCGAGGGGGACAAAGCGCAGCGACAGCATTTGCGGCGGCGCGATGCCGGCGGCGGTTTCGAGCAAGTGGACGGGCAGGCAGTCGGACAGGGTTACGACCAGCGACGCCGCGACCGTTAAGGCAATGACAAAGGCGGTCGGGTAGCTCCACATGGCGACCGCCATGCGGCCGCGCCGTCCGGCGCACACGCCCACGGCCAGCAAAACTGCGGCGCTCACCCATTGGGGCATGGCCGGGAAGGCGGTCTCCCGCCAGAAGGCCGACAGCCGCACCAGACTTTGCAGTATGGCGGCTATGGCGGCCAGGCCCACTGCGGCAAAGAGGGCGTACTGTCCGGCGCGGGGCAGATGGTTTTGGCATAGGGCAAAGAAGTCGCGCGCGCCGGTGGCCTTGAGCAGCTGCAGCCACAGCCAAGCGGCCAGGGCGGCGAGCAGCGCGCCCCAGATGAGAGACCACACCGCCGCCGGGGTGGCGGGCAAATACAGCCCTTCGGCCAGCAGGAACAGAACCAGAAAGCCGCCCTGCCAGCGGGGGAAAACCGCGTTAGGCATGGCTGTCACCTCCCGTGAAAGGGGGCAGCGCGAGGCTGCCGCCGGGGGCAGTATGGCCGTCCAGGTTGGGGGTCAGGACGGGAAGCGACAGGGCCTGTCCGCTGCACAGGCAGTCTAGGATGCGAAAGAGCGGGCTGTCGGCCAGCGAACCGTCGGACGCGCGCTTGTCGAGCAGGGCGGCCAGCGCCATACCCGGGATGCCCTCGGTCAACGCTTCGGCGCGCAGCAGCTCGTCGGGGGTTGCGCCTTGGGCGACCGCGATGCGCAGCGTCAGCCGGGCATCCGGCCGGGCCAGCAGGCTGTCCACCAGGGCGGGCAGGTCGTTTTGCGCGACCGACTGGCTGACCAGGATGACCTGGGCGTGGCTCAGGTACAGGCGGCTGGCCAGCAGTTCATCGGCCCGGTCGAACAGGGCGGGGAAGTCCGCGGCCTGCACGGTGAAATAGCCGGGCGACACATCGCCGTCCAGGCTGTCCTGGCGGATGCTCTCCACGGTCATCTGAAAGCCGCCTGCACACCGGTCGATGGACAGGGCGGACACCGGCAAAATCTGCCCGGCGTCCTGGTTGATATCCACCCGGTTGTTGGCATCCGCATCGCAGCCGCTGAGCAGCAGCGCCAGCAGCAAAAGGGGGAGAAATTTTTTCATGGCTTGTCCTTTCGCGCCAAAAACCGGCGGCTGTGCATCTTTTTCCAGCTCACCCGCCACCAGCGGTCCTCGGTGTGGGCGTGCACGCGCGGCAGCAGGTTGAGCAGGTAGGGGGTGCCGAACGAGCGCAGCGCGCACAGGTGCAGCAAAATCAGCGCCAGCCCGAACACCAGCCCGTACAGCCCGAAGAAGGCGGCGGCCAGCAGCAGGAGAAAGCGCAGCGGCAGGGCGGCGGCCTGTAATTTGGGTGCGGCCAGGCCGGTCACCGCGGCCACGGCCACGATGATCACCGCCGGGGCCGAGATCAGGCGGGCGGTCACCGCCGACTGCCCGAGCACCAAGCCGCCCACAATCGACATGGTCGAGCCGATGACGCCCGGCGTGCGGGTCCCAGCTTCCTTGAGGATTTCGAACACGATCAGCAGCGCGAAGATTTCCCATAACGGCGGCAGAGGCACACCCTTTTGGGCGGCCGCAATGGCCAGCAGCATCCGGGTGGGGAACAGTTCGGCGTGGTAATAGAGCAGGGCGACGTAAAAGGCAGGCACGGCCAGCGACAGCAAAAACCCGATCGAGCGCAGTACCCGCGCCAGGCCGGCTTGGGAGGTGGGCAAGTAATAATCGTCGCAGGATTGCACGCACTCTTGCAGGATGCAGGGCGCGGTGAGCGCCACCGGCGTGCCGTCCACCAAGATGGCCAGCCGCCCTTCGAGCAGCTTGGCCGCGACCACGTCGGGCCGCTCGGTGGTGCCCAGGGTGGGGAAGGGGGTGAAGCGCCCGTCCCGGATGGTTTCGGACAGGTAATTGGCGTCCAGGATGCCGTCGAGCGACAGCTTGTCCAGCCGCCGCCGGGCTTCCTCGATCAGCTCGGGCGGCGCCACACCCTCCAGATAGCACAGGCAGACCACCGTGTTGGTGCGCCCGGCCCTGCGGGAAAAGGAGAACTTGAGCCGGGGGTCGTTGACCCGCCGCCGGATGAGCGCCAGGTTGGGCATGAACGCCTCGGTAAAGCCCTCGCGCGGGCCGCGCAGCACCCGTTCGTTGTCCGGCTCGGTGGCCGAGCGCACCGAAAAGCCCTTGGTATTAACCACCACTGGCCGGGCGTCGCCCTCGGTCAAGATGACCGTGTCGCCATACAGCAGCGCCGACAGCATTTGGCTGACGTCGGGGACGATCTTGCTGTCGTTGATCTGGATGACCGTGCGCGCCAGGGTGTCGGCGTCGGCCTTGGGCAGCGTGCTGCACACCAGCGGCCGGATGATGCTTTGGTTGATGGCCAGGTTGTTGACCATGCCGTCCAGGAAAAACACCGCGCAGTGCAGCCCGGCCGGGCTTTGGGTTTCCCGGGTGACAAAGGTATTGTCGTTTTGAAAAAGCGCGCGCATGGCCGCCAGGTTGCCGACCAGCGAGCGCGTCAGCTCCAACGAATCGATGGAAATCCCTCCTTTTATTTGCCCCACAAGGCCGCCAGGGTATCGCCAAACAGCCGGACGGACGAGAGCGCCTGCTGCAACGTGTTGCCCGACGAACCGACCTCGAGCAGCATGGAGGCCGGGGTCAGGTGCAGGTTGAAGCGCTGCTTGCGCAGGTTGATCGAGCGCATCAGGCCGGGGTGGTCGGCATTGAGGGCCGACTGCAAGGTGACGGCATAGCCCAGGTGGTCGGCCCAATCGTCAAAGGCCAGGCCGTTGGCATTGGTGCCCATGACCAGCATGAGCTGGGCGACCTGCTGGCCGTCCTGGGTGCAGGTCAGGGCGTATTTGCTGCCGTCGTCGGCCAGGATGGCGTCGCGGTGCACGTCGATGGCCATTTGCACGGTGGGGTATTTTTCGAGCGCCGCCTGTACCAGCCGCAGCGATTGGCCGTACGAGCCGTTGTAGGACGGGTAATCGTTGAGGTCGGTCAGGTGGACGGTTTTGATGCCGTGCGACTCCAACACGCGGCACAGTTCGGCGCCCACCCGCACCACGTTCTGTTCGGTGTCCAGCGTGCGCGCGTCGCCCGACGCCTCGTAGGTGTCTGTGCCTGACGGGGTATAGGCCTCGGTGGCGTGGGTGTGGTAGACCAGCACCTGCGGCCCGTCGCCGGTGAGCGACAGCTGCTTGGGGTTTTGCAGCAGGGCGTCCAGGTCCACCGAAAGGCCTGATTGGTTGTTGAGTTTGACGGGCGGCACCTCAGCTGGGTCGGTTTCGGATTCGGTTTCGGGTTCGGGCTCCAGTCCGGCGTTTTCCATGGCTGTGTCCAGCTCGGCCAGGTCCTCGTCGGTGGGCTCGGTTTCCATGCCGGCCACGGCGGCGCGCGGCGTGTGCAAACTGGCGTCGCCCGGGTATTGTCCGGTGCCGAGCACAAAGGCGCCGGATACGAACCGCTCGTTTTGGGCCAGTGCGGACAGGACCCGCTCGGCCAGTGCGTCTCCGCCCGCCCGGCTGCCCAAAAGCAGCATGGCCGCAAACAGCAGGCACAAAAACGCAGGGACCGCAACCCCGCTGCGCCGCCCGGATGGATGTCGTTTCAAGGCTGCCGCCCCCTTTCCGCTCTATTCTACGCGGCGGCGGGCGCGGTTATGATAAATAGAGGTCGACATCCTCTGGGCTGAGATCGGGTTGAAAGGCCAGATTGAGCGCATATCCGATCAGGCGCGACAAATCAGCCACCTCACGGTCGATGTCCCGGGTGGTGACGATCAGGGGCGCGGTATCGGGTGCAGCCGGTTCGCCGGACAGCTCGCGCGCCAGCGTCCGGCCGTCCACCACGGTCGGCACGCCCACCGCCACCACCGGCACGCCCAGCGTGTCCCGGTTGAGCGCAGCGCGCGCGTTTTGCACCCCCGAGCCGGGCACGATGCCGGCATTTGTCAGCTGCACGGTGCGGCACAGCCGCCGCACACTGCCGGCCGCCAGCGCATCCACCGCCACCACCGCCGCCGGATGAACGGCCTGCACGGCGGCAGACAGCAGTTCGCCCGACTCCAGGCCGGTCTGCCCCAGTACGCCGGGCGCAAGCACCGACACCGGCCGCCAACCGGCAAAATGCTCGGGCGCCTGCGCGGTCAGGTGGCGGGTGGCGATGACGTACCCCGCCGCCCGCGGGCCGACCGCATCCGGGGTGATGTCGCGGTTGCCCAGCCCGGCGACCAGGGTGCTCGCGCGCGCGTCCTGGGGCAGCAGCCCGCCCAGCAGCCTGGCCAGCGCCCGGCACGCGCGCGGAAAGGCATCGGCCTCCCGGCGGATGAGCGCGTCCAAAAACAGGGTTTCATAGACGCCCACCGGCTTGCCCAGCAGCTGTTCGCCCTGTTCGTCCAGGATTTCCACGCTGGCGGCCGAAAAGCCCTCGATCGTCCGGGTGCGGCTGCTCACGCCCGGCAGTTCCCCGGCCTGCCGGGCCCCGCCGCGGCTCAGCTCCAGCGATTCAACGGCAAGGTCGGTGCGGGATGGATGGGTCAATTTGGATCAGCTCCCTTGTGGTTTATGCATCACGCTGTATCCTGTGCAGCCGGACGGCGGTTTATGCGGCGCCGCAAGTTTTTTGTTTCCCGTGAAAATAATGCTTGCTTTTTTGCGCGAAGAATGGTAATATTATAAATACTGATGACTAGCTAAGGATAAGGAGGTGGATCGGAATGCCGAATATCAAGTCTGCGAAAAAGCGCGTAAAGGTAACCCGGGTCAAGTCCCTGCAAAACCAGATGGCCAAGAGCGCCCTCAAGACCGTTCTCAAGAAGTTCGACGCGGCGATCGCTGGCGGCGACAAGGCCGCGGCTGAGGCTGCTTACAAGGCTGCCGTGAAGGCGGTGGATAAGGCTGCTGCCAAGCATCTTATGCACAAGAACGCTGCCTCCAACAAGAAGAGCGCGATGACCTTAAAGCTCAACGCGCTGGCCTAATAGAAATGTGCGAAAGCGCCCTGTCCTAAACAGACGGGGCGCTTTTTTTGTGTCCGGAGAATGCGGAGCATAAAAAATGGCCGGCAACGCGCAGCTGCCGGCCAAGCCGATCTTTGCCCGTTCACAGCAGGACGCTGGAGACGGTCATTGCAATCATATAGAGAAAGATGGCGGCCACCGGCAGGGTGGTGAACAGCTGACGGTAGGTCGTGTGCGGCGTCTTACTGGCGCGAAAGTCACGCAAAAGCGGTTTGCCGCCGCTCAGCGCCAGCAGAAAGAGTGCCGCCACGCCAGCCAGCATCAGGCTGCCGTTGAGCATGGCCCCTAGCCGTTCGCTCACCGCGCTCAGCCGGCCAATCAGCTCGACCGAAAGGTTGTTGAGTACGTGCAGCACAATGGTCAGCTTGAGCGAATATTTGAGCGCCAGATAGCCGAACACCAGGCCGATGACAAGCGCGACCGGGAATTGCACCGCGTTGCCGTGCATCAGGCCGAAGATCAGGGCGCTGATGCCGATGGCAAACCAGCGGCCGTAGGGTTCAAGCGCATGGAGCAGTGCACCGCGGTAGATCAGCTCTTCGATCACTGGCGCGGCCAGCACCGAGTAGAACAGGATGGACCAGGAAAGCGAATAGGAGGTGGCAACGGTTGTGGCCTGTTCAAAAGAAGCGCCTGCCGATTCCAGCAGCGCCACAATGGGCGAACAGGCGATGCTGGTGAGCATTTGCAGGCCGAGCACCATAAGGAAGTAGAAGATCACCTGTACCGGCCAGATCTTTTCGCGGCGGATCAAAAGGCCCTCCAGTCCGCCGGTGCGCAGGCAAAGCGTCAGCATGGGCAGTAAACCGCCCGCCGCCGAAAGGATCATGATCCAGCCCTCCATCCACGCCCAGGTCGATTGCAGCGGGCTGAACAAATACAGCAGCGCTGACGCCGCCAAGCTGAGCAGCAGCGACAGGAAGGTCATCGTCATTTGGGAGAGCACCAGCGCCCAACCGATCTTTTGGAAGTCCTCCCGCATGGGGTCGTCATGGAAGGGCGGCATGTTCGGCCTCCTTTCTTTGGGACGGGCAGCTGGGGTGCGCAGGCGCATCGGCCCCTGGCCGCTGCGGCGGCAAGCATGTGAACCGGCCCGCCGTGCGGCCCGGTGGGAGCAGGCGCAGGGTGGTTTGATGGCTATTGTTTCTCATATCAAGCCCTCTTGTTTGCGTTGGAAAGGTTAATTTAATCGATAAAGCCGCCGCCGATGACGATGTCGCCGTCGTAGAAAACCGCGGCTTGCCCGGCAGCCGGCGCGCGCACCGGGGTGGAAAAGACCACCCGGGCCGCCGTCCGGTCGGGGATGACCGTGGCCGGGCTGGCGCGCTTGGAGTAGCGCACCCGGACCTCGCAGGAAAACGGTCCGTTTTCCGCGTAGAACGGCGCACAATAGTTGACGTCCTGCACGGTGATTTCACTGCGGTACACATCGATGAGCGACAGGACTACCTCGTTGGTTTGCGGCCGCAGCGCGTGCACAAACAGGCGGCCGGACGCGGCCACGCCCAAGCCCTTGCGCTGACCGACTGTGTAGTGGTGCAGGCCCTTGTGCTGGCCAAGGACATGGCCCTGTTCGTCTACGAAGTTGCCCGGGGGCAGACACACGCCCCGTTTTTCCAACCAGCCCTGCCAATCGCCGTCCGGGATAAAGCACACATCCATGCTGTCCTTTTTTCCGGCGACCGGTAGGGCGCGGTCGCGGGCGAGCGCGCGCACCTGTTCTTTATCGGCTGCTTCACCTAGAGGGAAAAGGCAGCGCGACAAAATTTCCGGGGTGAGGCGGTGCAGCATGTAGCTTTGGTCCTTTTCCGAGTGCGCCCGCAGCAGCAGTGGGCGGCCCTGGGTGTCCCGTCCGGTGCGGGCATAGTGGCCGGTGGCCAGGAATTGCGCGCCGATCTGGTCGGCATAGGCGGCTAGGGCGTGGAATTTGACCTTGCGGTTGCACACGACACAGGGGTTTGGGGTGCGCGCGCACCGGTATTCCTCGGCAAAGTAGCGGCAAACGTAGCGTTCCAAGTCTGCGCCGCGGTGGTCGATATAGAGCGGGATGCCCAGCACATCGGCCGCCCGCTGGGCCTCGTCCTGGCCGCCCAAGCCGGTTTCCATGAACAGGCCGTGCACGTCATAGCCCTGTTCGCGCAGCAGCGCCGCAGCCACCGCCGAATCGACGCCGCCCGACAGTCCGAGTACGACTTTTTGGTTCATCCGCCAGCCCTCCATCCACCGACGCCGTGGAACATCCAGTTGGGCGAGGGGTTGAATCCGTCGATGAGGTTGCTGCGCACGGCCACCTGGTCGCGGATAAAGGCGATGGGTGCGATGGGCATTTCGCTCAGCAGCTGGGTGTACAGGGTTTGGCGGGCCTCATCGGTGCCCTGGGCGCGGGCTTCCAGGATGAGATAATCGGTGTCCAGGTTGGAGTAGCGGCCGTAATTGAGCTGCCCGCCGGTGGAAATCAGCGAGCGCAGGTCAAAGTCCGGCGTCATGCGGATTTCGCCATAGTATAGCTCGAAGTTGCCGCCGCTCAGCCGGGCCGTGTATTCCTCGAAGGATACCGCTTGCACGTTGGCCTGCACGCCCAGTGCATTGAGCATGTCGGCGATGGCCTGCGCGGCGCTCTGTTTGAAGGTGTTCTCGCTGTTGACCAGGATGGTGGGCGAGAAATTGACCCGCCGGCCGGCGCCGTTGTCGTAATCCAGGATGCCGTCGCCGTTGCTGTCCACAATGCCGGCCTCGGCAAAGAGGGCGATGGCGCTGTCCCGGTCGGCGGCTGTGCTGGCCGCGGGGGTTTCGGGCTGGGGGTTGACCGGCAAGACGGCCGGGTCGGCAAAGCTTTGCAGCTGACCCGAGCAAATATCGTCGCGGGAGATGGCTGCCGAAATCGCCCGCCGTACCGCCGGCAGGCTGCACGGTCCAGCTGTGGCCCCAAAGCCCAGGTAATGCAGGCAGGTGGTGGGGATCTGGTAGATATCGGCCGAACCGGTGACGGTCAGCAGGTTGTTGCCGATGCGCTCGGTGCGCAGCATGGAGATGTCGCCGGTTTCAAAGCTGTGCACTGCGGCGTCTGAGCGGGTGGTGCTGATCAGATCGATGCGGTTGAAGGTGTCCAGCGCGCCGCCGTGCCAGCCCTCGTAGGGGGACAGCCACCACACGCCGTTTTCATAGTTGGGGCGGTAGGCGCCCGTGCCCTCGGAGAAGGTCTGGTCCTCGGTACCGGCCTGGAAAATCGGGATGTCCATCAGGCGGATGAAGTCCATATTGGCTTGGCGCAGTTCGACCACGACCGTGGCGTCATCCTGGGCATAGACCGACTGCACGTCAGCCATGCGGGCGTAATAGGGGGAGGTGGGGTTGTTCTGGACGGTTTGCAGGGTATAGACCACATCGTCGGCGGTCAGGGCCGAACCCGACCAGAAGGTGACGCCCTCCTTTAAATGGAAGGTGAAGCGCAAGCCGTCGCCCTCCCAGCTGTCGCACAGCATGGGCTGGGCCTGGAAGTTGTTGTCCAGGTAGAACAGGCCTTCGTACAAGGCGTCGAGCAGGGTCCGGTTGAGGTCAGACACCGACAAGACCGGGTTGATGGTTTCCCCGGTGTAGTAGGCAAGGCCCAGGTACCCGGCCTTGGGCGGGTCCTCTTCTTGGGCCGTGCTTTGGCTGGCTGAGCTGCTGGCGGCATCGCCCAACCGTTCGGTCAGCGTGCAGCCGGTCAGTGTGCAGCAGGCCAGCGCCAGGATAAGCAGCCGTTTGAGCCGCGGATGGTTCATGGTTTCAGTCCTTTCTGTGCGGTTGCGGACAAAGTCGCTTTATAGGCAGATGATACCGGCCTGGACCCCGCGCGCGCCCTTTGTGACCCGGTGGGACCAAAATTCGTCGCTGTGGCAATAGGTACACAGGCCGCTGTCTACGATATTCTCCGGGCGCAGGCCGGCATTTTGCAGTTGGGCGGCGTTGATGCCCTGTAAATCCACGTGGAATTTGGGGCCCTTTTCGTGGATAAAGGGCTGCACCCAGGCGCCCATCTGTTGTTCCATGGCATCCGGCACGTCGGCGTCGGTTTCAAAGCAGCACACCCGGATGGACGGGCCGATGACAGCCAGCAGGCTATCCCGCTGCGCGCCCAGCTGCGCGGCCATGGCGTCCACGGTTTTTTGCAAAATGCCGCGCGCCGTACCCCGCCAACCGGCGTGGCACACGCCGCAGCTGTGGCTGGCCGGGTCGTAGAGCAGGGTGACCACGCAGTCGGCGTAAAACCCGGCCAAGGGGATGCCCGGCAGGTTGGTGATGAGCGCGTCAGCCTCCCAGGCCAGGGGAAGGGTCAGGCCGGTCCCGGCGGTGTCTGCCGTGACGGACACGACCGTATCCTGGTGCACCTGGCGGGTCATGGTGATGCGGTCATAAGGCAGGGACAGGGCGGCAGACAAGATGCGGTAATTGCGCCGCACGTTGTCCGGGTCGTCGCCCCGGCCGAAGCCCAGGTTCATGCTCTGGCACGCGCCCGTGCTCACGCCGCCGTATTTGGTGGTAAAGGCGTGGCGCACCGGCAGGCGCGGGCAGGTATAATAGCAAAAGGCGCCGTTTTGCCGGCGGACCAAGGGGGAATTCGGTTTCATTTGGGTTCCTTTCTAGTCAATTCGCTTATTTTAGTATTATACTACGCAATCCGGCCCGGAAACAAGACTGTAAAGCGACCTTCGTCACTCTGCCCGATTTTCTCGATGCACAGCGTGTTTTCCTTGACAGGCCAGTCAAAAAGCATTAAGATATTTATGTAAGACCTTTTGTAAAATTCATCGCTTCCGGCTATGGAATTTCATATAGGGATTATGTTGCTTTGCATTTTGAAAATTTTGAAAAAAAGCAGGAGGTGTTCTACGCAAATCTATGGAAAACTTGATAATCAAGCTGATCATTGGTGTTGTCGGTTTGATTATTGGCGTAATCGCCGGCATTTTATACCGTAAAAATGTCGCGGAAAAAACCATCGGTAGCGCCGAACAGGAGGCTACCCGCATTATAAACGAGGCCATCAAGTCCGCCGAAACCAAAAAACGCGAGGCGATCTTGGAGGCCAAGGACGAAATCTTGAAATCCCGCACCGAAGCCGAACGGGAGATCAAGGAGCGCCGCAGCGAGGTGCAGAAAACCGAGCACCGTCTCCACCAAAAGGAGGAGGCACTCGAGAAAAAGACCGACACCGTCGAACGCAAGAGCGAAGAGCTCAGCCGCAAACTCGCCCAGGCGCAGAAAACCCAGGAGGAGTCCGAGCAGATCCGCGCCGAGCAGATTGCCACGCTCGAGCGGCTGTCCGGCCTGACACGGGAGGAAGCGAAGGAGTACCTCGTTAGCTCGATTGAAAACGAGGCCAAGCACGATGCCGCGCTCAAGCTGCGCGAAATCAACCAAAGGGTGAAGGACGAAGCCGAAACAACCGCGCGCGAGCTGATCACCACCGCCATCCAGCGCTATGCCGCCGACCAGGTGTCCGAGTCCACGGTGTCGGTTGTCCCGCTCCCAAATGACGAAATGAAGGGCCGCATCATCGGCCGCGAAGGCCGCAACATCCGCGCCCTGGAAAACCTTACTGGCGTCGATCTCATCATCGACGACACGCCCGAGGCGATTACGCTCTCTTCCTTTGACCCGGTCCGCCGCGAGGTCGCCCGTCTGAGCTTGGAAAAGCTGATCTTGGACGGCCGCATCCATCCGCCGCGCATCGCCGAAATGGTCCAAAAGGCCCAAAAAGAGGTCGATCAGGTCATCAAATCCGAGGGCGAACGGGCCACCTTCGAAACCGGTATCCACGGCGTGCATCCCGAGCTGGTCCGCCTGCTCGGCCGCCTGCACTACCGCACGAGCTATGGCCAGAATGTGCTGCTGCACTCCATCGAGGTCGCGCACATCGCCGGTATGCTCGCCTCTGAGCTCGGAATCGATCCCACCATCGCCCGCCGCGCCGGCCTGCTGCACGACATCGGCAAAGCGGTCGATCACGAGGTCGAAGGGTCGCACGTCACCATTGGCGTCGATCTGGCCAAGCGTTACAAGGAATCCCAGCCAGTCATTCACGCCATCGCCGCCCACCACGGCGACGTGGAGCCGACCACCGTCGAGGCCTGCTTGGTGCAGGCGGCCGACGCCATCTCGGCTGCGCGTCCGGGCGCCCGGCGTGAAAATCTGGAAAACTATATCAAGCGTCTGGAGAAGCTGGAGGAAATCGCAAACACCACGCCAGGTGTGGAGCGCTCCTACGCCATCCAGGCCGGCCGTGAACTGTGCATCATCGTCAAGCCCGAAGAGGTTTCCGATGACAACATGGTCTTGCTCGCCCGCGATATCGCAAAGCATATCGAAGATGAGCTCGACTATCCCGGTCAGATTAAGATCAACATGGTGCGCGAAACCCGCGCCATCGACTACGCAAAGTAAAACGACAACACCACTACGGGCAGGACTGCGGTCTTGCCCGTTTTTTAGCGAAAAGCCCGGGGCGTCTCCAAAAGCGTCCCGGGCTTACCACGTATATTTTATTTAGGCGGTTCGCGGGGCGAACCGCTGGTGTTTGAGAATGGTTCAAAATCCGCCTGGCGGATTTTGAAAGGGGGTTCCGCTGCCTGCGGGCAGCGGCCAGCCTGCGCGGCTGGACCGCGCTGGGGACTAGTCCCCAGGCCCCTATTTAGCCGGGCGTTGCTGCGCTCAGATGACGATAGCGTGCACGGCTTCGATTAGGTCCACCACCGACGAGCGGGGCACCAACGCGGTCGGTGTATCGTCCACGACCGCCAGGCATTGTTCGCCGTCATAGCGGTACAGGGCTATGGTCACCTGCGGGAAGTTCTCGTTGTCCAGGTGCAGGGTCAGGCCGATTTCCTGGACCAGGGTGGGTGCTTCGTCGGTGAAGCTGGCCGCGGTCAGGCCGGTCAGGCTGTCGGCCAAATCGGTGCTGTCGATTTCCTCGCCCTCGAAATAGAAGGTCCGGTCGTTGCCCGAGCCCTGGGTGGTGAGCGAATAGGCTTCATCCTCGAGCGAGATGTCGATTTGGGTGATGTCGGCAAACTCGCCGCTGAAGATCTGGTGGTGCCGCAGGTCGTCATACGATGCATCCAGCAGGGTTTGATAGCTGTCGCCGGTGATCTGGTAGACGATCTGCGATTCGCCCACTCGGGCGTAGGCGGTGATGGTGGAGGGGTCTTCCTCCTCGCCGTCGGCTGAGGCTTCGGCCTGTTCGGATGGATCGCGGCTGATGTGCAGCACGCATTCCGAATCGGCTTGCGCATCGCCGTCGTCGGTGTAGCGTACTGTGAGGGTCAGGTCCGGGTCGTCTAGGCCGTAGGACTGCAGTTCTTCGTCGGTGGCGTTGTAGGTCACATAGTCGCTGAGCGTCAGGTTGCTGACTGCTCCCAAATAATCCTCGACCAGGGTGGTATCCAGCGGCAGGGTCTGGCCGTCCTGTTCGGTGAAATAGACGTCCTCGCTGCAATAGGTGTGCGGGCTGTCCTCCTCGTAGAAGATTTCGTAGTTTTGCGCGCCCGAGAAGGCGATGGTTTCGACTTCTAGGAAAGCCGGGAGGGTGTCGTTTGCGATGAGGTCGCTGAGCCCGGCGGCGTAGGTTTCAGCCGGGTCGCTGGCCGCCAGGTAGACGTTGCCGTCGCCAATGGACAGGTAGCGTTGGGAATCCATGGCGCTGTAATCGCCCAGCGAAATGTCATAGGTTTGGTCGGCGGTCTGCACGGTGATGGTGCACATCGGGTCGTCCAGCCCGTACAGGCTGACGTCCTCGGCGTTTTCGATGACAAAGGTCGCGCCCAGGTCCTCGAAGGGTTCGAGCAGGGTGTTCAGTTTGGCGTCATCCACCGGGAAGGCTTCGTCCTCGTCGTACAGCCAGGTGTCGTCGTCCTTGTGGAAAGCGAATGATTGCCCTTCGTATTCCCAGGAGAGCGACTCGACCGCGTCGCTGTCGATGGACAGGATGGTCGCGCCGCTGGTTTGGATGTCTTCCCGCTGCTGTTCGTATTGCAGCGCGAGCAGGGCCGCGATGCACGCCACCAGCAGCACGCCCAGCAAAATCAGCAGCCGGGTGGAGCGTTTGAGATTAGCCAGCTTCATGTTGCGCCCTCCTTCTCCGCACGATGCAGTAGATGCCCACGCCCAGGTAGGCCAGCGGGCATACGCCGATCATCAGCACCTTGAGCAGCGACGCCGTCGAATCGCTGATGGTCAGGTAGTTGTAGTTGAGTGATTTGCTGCGGATGGCCATGGCTTCGCTCTCGCCGATCAGGTCGGACAGGGCATTGATGGCCAGATCGTTGTTGGCGCCCGACGACCAGGCGTTGTATGCGTCGTCCAAAAAGCTGGAGGAGGAAAACCAGACGATCTGTCCGCCGCTGCCGCATTCGATGGATACCGCCACCGAGAAGGGGCCGTCGGTGTCGCCGTCCTCTTTTTCGTAGGTGGTCAGCGCGTAGCCGGCCGCCTTGCTGAAGGCGGCGCTCGAGGTGGTGAGCAGCTCGGTCACCCCTTGGGCGTCCTCGTCCACGGTCAGGCCCTGGGCGGTCGGGACCAGGGGATAGTAGCGTTCTTCGATCAGCGAATCGGTCAGGTCGCTGCTGTTGACCTCGGGCATGAGCACATAGGGCTGGAAGGCGTAATAGCTGCGGTCGCCCTCGACGACGATGCCGTCATAGGTCTGCACGCCGTAGTCGGCCAGCAGGCTGTATAGGTTCACCAGGGTGCCCTCCTCGGTCGGTCCGGCCATGACCAGCAGCTTGCCGCCGCCCTCGGCGTAGTCGGCCAGCATCTGTTTTTCTTCGGCGGAAATGTCCGACGAGGGGCCGTAGATCATGATGCAGTCGGCCTCAGCCGGGATTTCGTCGATGTTGAGCAGCGAAAGGGTGTTGACCACGATGTTTTCCTTTTCCACCTGGTCGCTGAAGGTCTGGGGCAGCTCCTGTTCGCCGTGGCCCTCGAGCAGATACAGCTGGGGCAGCTCGTCGGTGACCACATAGTCGATGGCCGAGGTGATGGCGCCCTCGCCGTCAAAAGAGGTCGAGTAGGTGTAGGAATAGGGGTCGGTCTGTTGCAGATAGATGTCGTCGTAGCCGATATAACGGTACCGGTCGCCGCACTCGACGACCAGGCTGTTGTTTTGCACGGTTTCGCTGGTGTACTGTTCGGCGAACGTGGGGTAGACGTCCGGGTTGCGCTTGACCACCTCGATGTGGTCGGACAGGCTCTCGTATTGGCTCAGCAGATTGTCGAGCACGTCGTCCTCTGCGCCCGACTGTACAATCCAGTAGATGGTTATATCGTCCTCCAGGCCGTTGACGACCACCTTGGTGTTGCTGGTGATCGAGTACAGCTTGGAAGCGCTGATGTCGTATTGGGTCATGCTGGCGGGCAGCGCCGAGACCAGCACGTTGAGCACGAACAGGATGGCCAGCACCACCGCCGTGAGCGCCAGCGCATAGGAGCCGCCCTTGAGGGCGATGCGGTTTGTGTCCAAGTGCCCGGCCAAGCGATGAAAGCGTTTCATCAGTTGTACCTCCTTTTTTCGAGCGACTGCACCGACAGGAACAGGAAAAATGCGATGACGCTCAGGTAATAGAAGATGGCCGTCAGGTCGAACATGCCGTTGACGAATGCCGTGAACCGCTCGAACAGCGACAGTTGGCGCATGATGTTGGGCAGCAGCCCCTCAAAGCGCGACGGGCTGAGGAAACACACCAGGCCGGTCGGCACGATCAGCACGATGCCCACCGCATAGGCGACCGCCGGGCTGCGGGTCAGGTAGCGCACAATCAGGCTCACCGCCAAAATGAGCACCAGCAGCGCCACCACTGCGCCGAGCGTGGTCGACGACACATATTCGGACAGGCTGACGCTGTAATAGTTGAACAGGATCACCGCAATGCCGATGCCGGCGGCCAGGCCCTGGTTTTCGGTCAGCGAGGAGATGAATACCCCGACCGCCAGCAGCGCTGCGCCCATCAGGAAAATGGCGAACAGCGAGCCATAGGAAGTTGGCAGATACATCTCGCCGAACTGGGAAAACAGCAGCGGATACAGCGAAATGATGCACAGCGGGATGAGATACACGACCAAAAGCGCCAGGTATTTGCCGAGGATGACCTGGGTGGTTGTGATGGGCAGTGAGTAGAGCAGCTGGTCGGTCTTTTGCCGCCGCTCCTCGGCGATCACGCGCATGGTCAAAACCGGCACAATCACCACGAATACAATGCTGCCAAAGCTGAGCACATATTCGAAATTGCTCACAGCTGCCTGCAAATTGTAGAGCATCGAGCCAATGCCCACAATGGCCAGCAAAAACGCGCCGAATACATAGGCGGCAAATGAATGGAAGTATCCGCGCAGCTCATGTTTGAATACAGCAGTCATGGGCGGTTTTCCTCGCTTTCCTGGGAAGGGGGGGCCGGTGCATCGTCCGGCGCGGCCGGGGGCGCATCATCCAGCTCGGAGGGCAGGTCCACTTGGAGCGCAGGGGGATCGTCCGGTTTGCCGTCCGGCGCGGCCGGATCGCTGCCCGGCGCGGCCGAATTGCCACCCGGCGCGGCCGAATTGCCACCCGGCGCGGCCGGGTCGCCGTGTTCGGTCAGCTCCAGGAAGATGTCCTCCAAGCTGGCTTTTTTGAGCGTGATTTCGAGCAGCGGCCGGTTCTTCCGGGCAAAGGCGAAGAACAGCTTGCGCGACACCGTGTAAATATCCGCGCCGCCGGTCTTGACCTGGGCGGCGGTGAAGTCCTGCTTGGGCGAGAGGGTGTATTCGGCGACATCCCCCACCCCGGCGAGGATGGAAGCGACCTCTTTTTCGGGCGCGTCGGCGGTGAAGTGGATTTCGCTGGTGGACAGCAGGCTTTGCTCCAGCTTGTCGGGCGCGTCAAAGGCGATCAGCTTGCCGTGGTTGATGATGAGGATTTTTTCGCAGATGGCCTGCACCTCGGGTAAGATGTGCGAACTCAAGATGACCGTGTGCGACTGGCCCAGCTGGCTGATGAGCGCGCGGATTTCGATGATCTGGATGGGGTCCAGCCCTACGGTCGGTTCGTCCAGGATGATGACCTTGGGGTTGCCCAGCAGCGCCTGCGCGATGCCCACCCGCTGCTTGTAGCCCTTGCTCAGCGCGGCGATGCGGCGGTCCCGCACCGGCTGGATCTTGACCTTGTCGATGACCTCCTCGATCTGCTGGGCCAGCGCCTGGCCCCGGAGCCCCTTGGCTTCGCCCACAAAACGCAGGTATTCGACCGGCGTTTCGTTCATGTAAAGGGGCGGCTGTTCGGGCAGATAGCCGATCAGCCGCTTGGCTTCGTTGGGATGCTCGAACAGGTCGTAGCCACCCACGGTGACGTGGCCGCCGGTCGCAGACAGGCAGCCGGTCATGATGTTCATGGTGGTCGTCTTACCGGCGCCGTTGGGCCCCAAAAACCCGTAGACATGGCCTTCGCCGATTTCGAACGAAAGGTCATCGACAGCCAAAACGCTGCCGTAATATTTGGTTAGGTGCTCGACTTTGATCACGAGCGCGACCTCCTTTTGATCGTTTTCCGCCACCCAAAGCAAGCGGCGTGCAGGCCAGATCGGCGCGCATACGCCGCCCGTGGTGCGGATGTATGGTCAGAGTACCACGCGAACCTAAAAGGAAGCCTAAAGCCCCGAGGGCAAAGGGCTGGGAAGCCCTGGGTAAAACGCACAAAAAAACGGCTGCTGGGAGAAAAAGATTCTCAAAGCAGCCGTGGAGAAATCGATTATTTTTGCAGCCGTCCGGTCTGACGGCAGGTGAACAGGATGA
Source organism: uncultured Butyricicoccus sp. (assembly GCA_904420185.1). Classification (GTDB taxonomy): domain Bacteria; phylum Bacillota; class Clostridia; order Oscillospirales; family Butyricicoccaceae; genus Butyricicoccus_B. The sequence goes on from CAJFUJ010000049.1 coordinate 38,456, forward strand.
TTTGCCGTTCGCTGGAAAGGGTTTGGAGCAGGTGCAGGCCGCGCTCCATGCGTTTGTTGTCCCAGGTGAGGAAGGGGTCGTCCAAGATAAGCGGGATGCTTTCCCGCCCGCTGAGCACCTGGCACACGGCCAGGCGCAGGGCGAAATACAGCTGGTCACGGGTGCCCGAGGACAGGCGCAGAGCGTCCAGCAGCGCGCCGTCCGCCCCGGCGGTGCGCGCGCGCAAGGAGGAATCCAGCTTGATTTCCTTGTAGTGGTCGCTGGTCAGATAGGCCAGGTACTGCTGGGCCAACGCGGTGATCTGGGGGGATACGCGCGCGCTGAGCGCGGCGTTTTCGGCCTTGATGGTGTCCTCGGCCATCTTGAGGGCGTCGAGCTGGGTCTGCACCCGCTGCAAGGCGGCCTGGGTGCTGGCGCGGGCGGCCCGCCAGGCATCCGAGCTGCCCAGGACCTGCACCTGGCCTTGCAGGCGGGACAGGGCCTGCTGGGCGGCTTCGGCCTCGTGGCGGGCCTTGGCAGCGCGGTCGCGCGCGGCGTCAACCTCGGCTTTGTGCTGTTCGTCCACCTGGGTGGAGGCCTGGGTGCGCTTGAGCTGGACCAGGATGTCTTGCAGCTTGCTCTGCTCGCGGCGTAGCGCCTGCCAATCGTCGCGGGCGGCGCGGATCCATTCGCCGGCCTGCTCGATGGTTTTGACCTGGGGCCAGAGCTTTTGGGCAGCGCGCAGGGCGGTGTCGTATTCCTCTTGCAGGACCGAGGCGGCCATGTGCTGGTCGTCCACGGTTTGGTCGTGCTCCATGGTGATTTTCTGTTTGGAGACGTCGTAGTCCTCGTCCACATCCTCCAGCCGGGGGACGCTGCCGATAAAGGACAGCAGCAGCGACAAAGCGGCCAATACCGACAGGACATAGGGCATGAAGGGGGTGAGGGGGCCCCAGTTGATGTTGGCCAGCACGGTTGCCGCGGCCGCGGCCGCCAGGCAAAGCGCCAAAATCAGCGCGGGCCAGCGGATGCGCGGGCGGGTGACCCGGTTGCGCTTGACCTCTTCGGCGCTTTTGCGCTCATCGACCTCGCGCAGGGCCTTTTTCTGGTTGGAATCGACCAGCGGCATGCCCCGGCGCTTTTCGCGTTCCAGCCGCACCGCGCCTTCAAAGCCGTACAGTGCTTCTTCGGCCTCGCGCAGCAGCGCTTCGTCGGGCAGGCCGTCCATCAGGTTGCGGATGCGTTTTTCGCTGTCCTTGCGCAAGATTTGCAGGCGGCTTTCCTCGCCGACCATGCGCCCGGCGTAGGCCAGGTAGACTTTTTCGTAGGCCTGGCGCTCGCGCTCGGCCACCGATTGGGCCAGCTCGGCCTGTTTTTGTTGGTCTTGGATCTCCTCTTCCAGCTGTTGGATTTCGGCCAGGCGCTTTTCGGCGGCCTGGAGGTCGGCCTCCAGGCGGGGCTGTTCGCCGTGGCCGTTGCCCGAGTTGAGGTCCAGCCGCCAGCGCGCCAGGGTTTTGAGCGCCGCGCCGCAGCGGGCGTTGGTGTCGCCCGACTGGGCCATGCTCAAAATCAGTTCGTTCAGTTCGCTCGACGGGCGGGTCATGTCCAGCCCATCGATCATGGCGCTGGACAGGAAAGCGTCCTCGCCCATGCCCAGCAGCACCTGGCCGCAGTTGCGGGCGGTCAGCAGCGTGCACAGCTCGCCGGTGTCCTCGTAGTAGGCTTCAAAGCCCTGCATGAGCCCGGCGCGGTTGCTCTCGCGCACAATGGTGACCGGCCGCCCGGTGAACTCCACGGTCATGCGGCCGCTCATGGCCTTGCCGTCCTGCGGGTAGTATTTGGTTTTGTCCGAGAGCATGTTGGCCGTATCCCGCCGGGCGGTGTTCAGCCCGTAGAGCATGACGCGGATGAAGGCACATAGGGTGGTCTTACCCCAGCCGTTGGGCAGCACCCGGCAGCACAGCCGGTCGGTAAAGTCGATTTTCTGCCCGTTGAGATTGCCGAAATGTCCTTGTATTGATAAAATCTTCATAGATTGTTCTGCTCCAAACCCATTACTTTGCCGCGGATGAGGCGGCTACAATCAGTATAGCATATTTCTTGCCAGTTTGCAGGTATTTTTTCATTCCTTTCGCCAAAATCTGCGCCCGGTCCGCGGCAAAGGCAATGGGCAGAGAAAAAGTTTTTCGATTGCGCGATTTGCTGTTGATTTTTCCAAGCTAAATTGCTACAATAATAACACGGTTTGTTGAAACTGCTTGAAAAAATGAAAGGAATGGTTTTGTACCGATGAAAAAGAAAAAACTGTTGAGCCTGCTGCTGGCGGGCGTATTGACCTCCACGCTGCTGGCCGGCTGCGGCGGCAATGATAATGAACCGGCGGCATCTTCGGGTGCGGCATCTGGCGCGGGTTCGTCTGCGGCCGCAAGCGAGAGCGACCTGGCCTATGTACAAGATAAGGGCACGCTCATCGTGGGCATCACCGATTTTGCCCCCATGGACTACCGCGATGAAACCACCGGCGAGTGGATCGGTTTTGACGCCGACATGGCCAAGGCCTTTGCCGAAAGCCTGGGCGTAACCGCCGAGTTCGTCGAGATCAACTGGGACAACAAGATCATGGAGCTGGACACCCAGGCCATTGACGCGGTTTGGAACGGCATGACCCTGACCGACGAGGTCACCAGCGCCATGAGCTGCTCGCAGCCCTATGCGCTCAACGCCCAGGTAGTCGTCGTACCCGCCGATGCGGCCGACCAGTACCAAGACGTGGAATCCATCCAGGACCTGAGCTTTGCTGTTGAGTCGGGCTCGGCCGGACAGGCTGCCGCCGAGGGGTTGGGCCTGAACTTTACCGCCGTGCAGACCCAGGCCAACGCGCTGATGGAGGTTTCGTCGGGCGCGTCGGATGCGTGCGTGATCGACCTGCTCATGGCCGGCGCCATGATCGGTGAAGGCACCAGCTATCCCGACCTTACATACACCCTGAACCTCAACGAGGCCAACGGCGAGGCGTCGGAGGAATACGGCGTCGGCTTCCGCCAGGGCTCCGACCTGACAGAGGCGTTTAACGAGTTCTACGCCACCGCCTATGCCGACGGCACGGTCATGGAGCTTGCCACGACCTATGGTGTGCAAGAAGCCATTGTCGAGCCGCAGTAAGATCAAGAATAAGGATGCGCAAGGCAGAGGGCAGCCCCCTCTGCCTTTGCCTGGCTTATTAAGGAAGGTACTATGTTAACAACCGTTACACTCAGCCTGCTTGAAGGCTTTGCAACTACATTTAAACTCTTTGCATTGACGCTGGTGATCGCGCTGCCGCTGGGGCTGATCATCAGCTTTGGCTCGATGAGCCGGTTTACGCCGCTGCGTGCGTTCGTCAAAACCGTGGTCTGGATCGTCCGCGGCACCCCACTGATGCTGCAAATCATTGCGATTTTTTACGGTCCCGGCCTGCTGTGGGACGGCGACCTGTTGCCCCGGTTTACCGCAGCGCTGGTTGCGTTTTCCATCAACTATGCCTGCTATTTTTCCGAGATTTTCCGCGGCGGCATCCAGTCCATCCCGCGTGGGCAATACGAGGCCGGCCTGGTGCTGGGCATGACCCGCAGCCAGATTTTCTTCAAGGTCACCTTGTTGCAGGTGGTCAAGCGGGTCATCCCGCCCATGGGCAACGAATTCATCACCTTGGTCAAGGATACCGCTCTGGCCCGTACCATCTCGGTGTACGAGGTGCTGTGGATGGGCGAAAAGTTCATCAAGAGCGACGGCCTGATCTGGCCGCTGTTCTACACTGCTGTGTTCTATCTGGCCTTCAACGGCGCACTGACCCTGCTGTTTGGCTGGCTGGAAAAGAAAATGGATTATTTCCGCGTGTAAAGGAGGCGCCAGAATGCCGATTTTGGAAGTGAAAAATATCAATAAGAGTTTTGGCGCCACCAAGGTGCTCGATGACATCAGTTTTTCGCTCGAACGCGGGCAGGCGCTGGCCATCATCGGTTCGAGCGGCTCGGGCAAGACCACCTTGCTCAGGTGCCTGAACTTTTTGGAGACACCCGACAAGGGACAGATCATCGTAGATGGAGAAATGCTGTTCGATGCGGCCGACCATGCCGCCCATTCCGACGAGGACATCCGCCGCAAGCGGCTGCATTTTGGCATGGTGTTCCAGTCGTTCAACCTGTTCCCGCAGTACACAGCGCTGGAAAACGTCATGCTGGCCGGCCTGCTGCTGGCCAAACAGCGGCCCGATTATAAGAAAAATAAGCGGGAGATTGTGGAGAAGATCGAGCACGACGCCATGGACCTGCTTGAGCAGATGAGCCTGACCGGCCGCATGAGCCACTATCCACACCAGCTTTCAGGCGGCCAGCAGCAGCGCGTGGCCATCGCCCGCGCGCTCGCCATGGAGCCGAAGATCATGCTGTTCGACGAGCCGACGAGCGCGCTC
>CAJFUJ010000050.1 GCA_904420185.1 uncultured Butyricicoccus sp.
GATGATGTTGCCGGAAGCCGCACGGCCGCCGCGCCAGTCCTTCTTGGACGGGCCGTCAACGGTCTTCTGGGTGCCGGTGGTGGAGTGAACGGTGGTCATCAGGCCCTCGGTGATGCCGAACGCCTCGTCGAGCACCTTGGCGATGGGGGCCAGGCAGTTGGTGGTGCAGGAAGCGTTGGAAACGAAGGTCATGTCCTTGGTGTAGGTGTCCTGGTTGACGCCCATAACGAACATGGGGGTGTCATCCTTGGACGGGGCGGACATGATGACCTTCTTTGCGCCGCCGTCGATGTGGGCCTGGGCCTTCTCCTTGGTGAGGAACACGCCGGTGGACTCGACAACGTAATCTACGCCGTCCTTGCCCCACGGGATGTTCTTGGGGTCCATCTCAGCGTGGAACAGGATCTTCTTGCCGTCCACGATGATTGCGTCGTCGGTGTATTCGATGGTGCCGTCGTACTGGCCGTGCATGGTGTCATAGCGCAGCATATACGCCATATAGTCAGGGCTCATGAACGGGTCATTGACAGCCACGAACTCGATGTTCGGGTTCTTCAGGCCCGCGCGGAATACCATGCGGCCGATGCGGCCAAAACCATTGATACCAACCTTGATTGCCATTTCAATAATTCCTCCTAAAACTCCTTGTGGTGGTTTGCTGAATAAATTATACCGCATTTGCTGCATTTTTCGCAAGTAGGATTTGAGAAAAGGATGTCAAAATTACACTCCCATTCCCACAATATTCTTTGCAAACTATACAGCCCTGATGATATAATAATATTATCTTGGCGTTTTCGTGGTCTGTTATACGTGCAAGATGAATACGAGAGAGAATCTCGAGAATTTGGCGGTGCAAACTTTGAGCAACTTCATGAATACGCAAGGCGGCGACCTGCTACACCTTGCGCTCGAGCTTTTGGGCGCAGAGGATGCCGCCTTTGTTGTGGTGTCTTCAGAGGGAACAATTGTTTCCCAAACTGAGGGGGCTTGGCATTTGCTGCAACAACGTCCGCTTCGATCGATTTACGAAGTGCTGGATACACCGGGGCGGCAAGCGATCCAGTCTGTGCTGACCGAAGGTGGCCAGTCCAGTTTCCGGGAGACATTGGAGGGACAAACGTTTGACGTTGAGGTTCGTGCGTTGGAATCCGGTGCACTTTTATACTTTGCCCCTACCGAACAAGCGCCATTCCGTTTGCCGTCCCAGCTGTCGCAGCAAATCGTGAGTGCATTATCGCACATCATGCTCATCGTACAGCTTTTTCCTAAACTCGGCAAAACAAAAAGTGCAGAGCTCCTGGACGCGATTGAGCAGGACAGTTTACGCATCTACCGCGGTATCTCACATCTCAACAGCCTGTTAAGTCACGATGAATTCCCATCAGAGGTTCATTGGGAGTTGTGCGACCTATCGGCTGTCTGCCGGAAGATGATTGCGCGATGCAAAGAAGCTTGTGCGCACCGCGGCCGGACGGTCACACTGACATTGGAAGCGCCGTCCTCCTGCTTAGTGGTGTGCAGTGAGCGGCTGCTGATACAGGCTGTGCTGAATCTCATTACCAACGCACTGCGCAGCCCGGAGGTAACAGAGGTTGCGTTGAGCCTCGCCCACAGTGGCGGAAAGGTCATCTTATCGGTGTCGGACAATGGTTCAGGCATCGACCCCAATCAGCTCGAACGGCTCTATACTGGTTGGAAACATGTCCCGAATGAATGGGAGCAAATTGAATACGGTGCGCAAGCAACACCCTGTGGCCTTGGACTGCCATTTGTGCGGCGGGTTGCCGGCTGGCACAGCGGGGCCTTACTCATGGAGCGACCGTCCAAGCACCGGACGATTTTCCGGCTGGTGTTCCCGGATAATCTTCACCCGGACAGTCTCGTGCTGCGCCAAGGAACGATACCCGAACTGATCGATATCTATGATATAGAACTCTCGGTACTTTAGCACATTCAGGTGAATCATCCAGGATTTCTTTGCCTGCATCCGCTGCTCTCGACAGGGACACTCGAAAATTTCGACTGTTTTCGGCCAAGCCATACAGCTATATGCAATTTATGCAAAAATAAATCCTTCAGAGCGCGTTTTTTTGTCATATATCTGTTGATTCTTGAGGGGGAAAATTAGTATAATTTAAGGTATGGCAAAGCGTCCTTTGCCAAGCGCACACTGCGCGGAAAATCCATAAAAATAGGCGTCTACTCCTGCGCATTCCAGAGGTATACGTTTATTTGGTACACAAAATAAATGGAGAGGTGAATTACATGGTGTACACGTTCCGTGGCGGCATACACCCGGGAACCCATTCCGATCCCGGTTATAAAGCTGCAACAAACACCAAGCCCATTGAGGCCATGCCGGCGCCAGACCAGGTGATCCTGCCGGTCTCCATGCATATCGGCGCACCCGCAAAGCCGATTGTCAAGGTCGGCGATGTCGTCGATATGGGCCAGCCGATCGCAGAGGCGGGCGGATTTGTATCTGCGCCCGTTCATGCGACGGTTTCCGGCAAGGTTGTTGCAATCGAGCCGCGTCTGCATCAAAACGGCAGCAAGGTGATGAGTATCGTCATCGAAAATGACAAGGAGGATCGCAAACACGAATCGGTCCATCCCTACGATTTTGCATCGATGTCCAATGAGGAGCGCATTGAGTGCATCCGTTCGGCCGGTATGGTCGGTCACGGCGGCGCGACCTTCCCCACCCATGTCAAAATCCAGTCGGGGATCGGCAAATGCGACACGGTCATCGTAAACGGCGCAGAGTGCGAACCGTTCATTACCTCGGACCACCGCCTGCTGCTCGAGCGCCCCGAAGAAGTGGTCGGCGGTCTGAAAATGCTGGCTGATCTCATGGGCGTACAAACGGCGATCATCGCCATTGAGGAAAACAAATCGGATACCTTCCCCAAAATTGAGGAGCTCATCCGAGACGACAGCCGCTTGAAGCTGTACCCCCTCAAGTGTAAATACCCACAGGGCGCGGAAAAACAGCTCATCAACGCCTGCACCGGCCGCGAGGTCCCCTCGGGCAAGCTGCCAGCTGACGCCGGCTGCGCGGTGTTTAACGTGGACACCACCGGCGCAATTTACCGCCGGTTTACCACCGGTATGCCAGTTGTGCGCCGCGTGGTCACTGTTTCTGGTTCGGCTATCGCAGAACCCAAAAACCTAGAAGCGCGCATCGGCACTCCGATCGAAAAGCTGATCGACGCCTGTGGCGGCTTCAAAGAGGCGCCGAACAAGCTGCTCGCCGGCGGCCCAATGATGGGTGTCGCCCAGTTTTCGCTTGATGTGCCGGTGCTCAAGGGAACCAACGCCTTCCTAGCCTTCTGCGGCGACGAGGACAGACGCGTTGAGGAACCCAACTGCATTCGCTGCGGCAAGTGTATCAACGCCTGCCCCATGCACCTCATGCCCATGCTGATGAACGCCTATGGCAATGCAAATCAGTATGACAAATGTGTTGAATTGGGGGCAATGGACTGCATCGAATGCGGCTCCTGCGCCTATGTATGCCCGGCCCGCATCCCGCTGGTGGCTCGCTTCCGCCTGACCAAGTTCCATGTGAACGCACAGCGTGCGGCGGAAAAGGCCAAAGCGGAAGCCGAAAAGGCACAGGCCGCTAAGGCCGAGCAGAAATAAGGAGGTAAAGGACGCATGTATGATTTAAGTAAAGTAGTTGTCACCTCCTCCCCGCACCTGAAAGCGGAAGACGACACCAGAAGCTTGATGCTAGACGTATCGCTGGCGCTGCTCCCGGCGCTTGCGGTCGCGGTTTTCACTTTTGGCTGGCGTTCGCTGGTGCTCACAGTGGCAACCGTGATTTCCTGTGTATTTTTTGAGTGGCTATACTGCAAGATTTTACATAAACCCTCGTCGGTCGGTGATCTGTCGGCGGTGGTAACCGGTATTTTGGTTGCCTTCAATGTGCCGGTTGCGGCGCCTGTTTGGATGCCTATGATCGGCGGTGCATTCTCGATCATTATCGTAAAAATGCTGTTTGGCGGCATTGGTAAGAACTTTATGAACCCGGCTCTGTGCGGCCGTGCGTTTATGATGGCTTCCTGGCCGGCGCTGATGACTACCTGGGTGCAGCCGCACCAGGACATCCCGCTGTTCGGCAACGTGGAGGTCACCGACGCAATTTCGACCGCAACCCCGCTGGCAACGATGAAAAACGGAGAACTGCCCAGCGAGAGCCTGTTTGACTTGTTCTTTGGCCAGCATGGCGGCGTAATCGGCGAAACCTGCGCGTTGGCGCTGCTCGCTGGTGGCGCCTATCTGCTGTGGCGCAAGGTTATCACCATCAACATCCCGGCAGCTTATATCTTGACCGTTGCAGTGATTACCTTCCTGTTCCCGATGGGCGATGTAAGCCGTCTGGATTGGATGCTTACCCAGGTACTGTCGGGCGGTTTGCTGCTCGGTGCGATCTTTATGGCAACCGACTATGTCACCAGCCCGGTTACCCCCAAGGGCCAGATCATCTTTGGCATTGGCTGCGGCCTGCTCACCGTATTCATCCGTTATTTTGGCGGCCTGCCCGAAGGCGTTTCTTACTCGATCCTGATTATGAACGCTCTGGTTTGGGCGATCGACCAGAAGTGCCTGCCGCGCAAGTTCGGCTATGCTGCAAAGAAGGAGGGCAAGTAACATGAGCGAAGCGAAAAAGGAATCCATGGGCATGCTTGCTCTGGTATTGTTTCTCATCACCTTTATTACAGCGTTGCTGCTGGGCTTTGTAAACCAGGCGACGGCTCCGCTGATCGAACGAAATAACGAAGAGACCCGTGCGGCCGCGATGGCAGAACTGATCCCGGACGCAGAGTTTGTCGAAGCCGATCCGTCTGCGGTTCCGGCGCCGGACAAGGAGACACCGGCTATCCAGAACATCTATGAGGCGCAGAAGGACGGCGAGACGGTTGGGTACTGCATGGAAGTGCTGCCCTCTGGCTTTGGCGGCACGCTGACAGTGGTTGTCGGCATCAATTCCGACGGCACGGTCGCCGGCGCCAAGGTAACCTCCCACTCGGAAACCCCGGGCCTTGGGGCAAAGGCGCAGTCCGACCCGACCTGGATTACACAGTTCGCCGGGCAGCCTGCTGATGGCTCGCTGGCAGTCACAAAGGATGGCGGCACGATCAACGCGATCACCGGCTCGACCATTACGTCCCGTGCGGTGACCCTGGCGGTGAATACGGCAGCTACCTATGTACAAAGCTTGGCGGCTTAAGAGAAGGGGGTACGATTCAAAATGAAATTTTCTGAACAGCTAAAAAATGGCGTTCTTGTGGACAACCCTGTGTTCATGCAGACCATTGGTTTGTGTCCGACGCTGGCAACCTCTACCTCTCTATCGAACGCTATCGGTATGGGCGTCGCTGCGACTGTGGTATTGATTGCGTCCAACGTTGTAATCTCCATCCTACGTAAGTTCATCCCAGATAAAGTCCGTATCGCGGCGTTTATCACGATTATCGCAGGGTTTGTAACGATCATCGACTTGGCATTGCAGGCATACATTCCCTCGTTGGCCTCGTCGCTTGGCCTGTTCCTGCCGCTGATTGTTGTAAACTGCATCATCCTCGGCCGTGCGGAAGCATACGCTTCCAAAAACAAGGTTATCCCGTCTGCGCTGGACGGTCTGTGCATGGGTCTTGGCTTTGCCTTTGCGCTGGTTGCAATGGGCTTTTTGCGCGAAATCCTGGGCGCAGGCACTTTCCTGGACGGACTGACTGGCTTGTTGCCCTTCTTGGAAGGCGTGATTCCGGCCACTGGTTTCCACATTCCGGGCTTGCATGATTATCCGGCAACTATGATGATCCTCCCTGCGGGCGGCTTCCTGATGATGGGCTTCATCTTTGCGGCCATCCAGCACTTTATGAGCAAGAAGGAGGACAAGTAAATGAATTACTTTGCTGCTGTGCAGGCAGGCTTGCCGGGCAGCATGGAACTGACCGATATTCTGTTCCTTGCGATTTCGGCTGTCCTCGTCAACAACTATATTTTCGTCCAATTCTTAGGATGCTGCTCGTTCTTTGGCGTATCGAAAAAGACCGACACCGCAGTCGGTATGGGCATGGCGGTTATCTTCGTTATGGCCCTGGCGTCCATCGTATCCTGGGCAGTACAATATTTCATCCTGACCCCGCTTGGCCTGGATTATATGCAGACCATCGCGTTCATCCTGGTTATTGCAACGCTGGTTCAGTTCGTTGAGATGTTTATGAAAAAAGCGATGCCGTCGCTGTATCAGGCGCTGGGTATCTTCCTGCCCCTGATCACCACCAACTGTGCGGTTTTGGGCGCTGCGATCTCTAATATCGACAACGGCTATTCCTTCATCGGTTCGGTTGTATTCGGCGTATTTGCCGGCGTTGGTTATACGGTCGCAATCGTCCTGTTTGCTTCGGTTCGTGAGCGCATGGAAGTTTCCTCTAAGTGCCCGAAATGCTTTGAGGGCTTCCCGATTGCGCTGGTTGCTGCGGCCCTGTTGGCGATGTCCTTCATGGGCTTCTCTGGTTTGCAGATTTGGTAAGCGCTGGATAAAGGAGAGTGTGTGAAATGGATTTTCAAAACATCATTTATGCAGTCGCTGCCCTGAGTATTATGGGTCTGCTATTTGCGATCCTGCTCGGCGTTGCGGCGAAGGTTTTCGCCGTAGAAGTGGATGAACGGATCCCGTTGGTCCGCGAATGTCTGCCGGGCGCCAACTGCGGCGGTTGCGGCTATCCGGGCTGCGACGGCTTGGCAGCGGCGATTGTCGAAGGCACTGCGCCTGTAAACGGTTGCCCGGTCGGCGGTGCGGCTGCGGCTGAAAAAATTGCAGCAGTGTTGGGCGTAGAGGTGACAGAGTCCGAGCCCATGGTCGCCCATGTGCATTGTGCTGGCGGCTGCAAGGCCATTGATAAGGCCAAGTATGAGGGCCTGAAGGACTGCAACGCCGCAATGCGCGTTGCTGGCGGCCCGAAGGAGTGCGCATTTGGCTGCATGGGACTGGGCTCCTGCGTTGCGGAATGCGCGTTCGACGCCATCCACATCGTCGACGGCAAGGCACTGGTCGACAAGGAAAAGTGTGTCGCGTGCGGCAAGTGTGTGGCCATTTGCCCGAAGAAGCTGATCGACTTGGTGCCCAAGTCCAAACAGGTGCACGTCAACTGCACCAATAAGGACAAGGGTGCTGTGGCCATGAAGGTCTGTGAAGTATCCTGCATCGGCTGCAAAAAGTGCGAAAACACTTGTAAATTTGATGCCATCCATGTGGAAGGCGGCGTAGCAAAGATCGACTACGAGAAGTGCAAAAATTGCAAGATGTGCGCCAAAGCTTGCCCGCGCAGCTGTATTGAACCGGTTCCGACCGCGGAGGAAAAGGAAAAGTTCAATGCCATGATGAAAGCGCAGGCCGAAAAGGCGAAGCAGGCCGCTGCCGCCAAGCAGGCGGAAGCCGAAAAGGCATAACCCCCAAAACAAGCGCGCTGGATGAGACCGATGCTCATCCGGCGCGTTTTCTTTATGAACTTGGCTGGGCAGGGTCAAATGTGATCGGACCTGTTGGAATGGCATCTGTACGCCGGATACGGCCTTTGGAGTCATTGAGGTCGAAATAGAGACAACTGTCCGCGGTAACGCCGAAATCCAAATTGGAGCCTGTATCGCGGACCTGATTGAACGCTTCGCGGAACAACGCATTATGCGCTTCTTCCCGGTTTAAAAGGAAATCGATGGTTGCCCGGACTTTTTTGTCCTCGATCTGCCGGTACAAGTATTCATAGACCACCTTTGCCCGCTGTTCTGACGCGATATTGGACAGAAGGTCGGCGCATAGGTCACCGGTGACAGTGACGTAATCTGCTGTCCAGGAATAGCCCGACGCATTCATCAGTCCAGGTGATAAGCCGAGCAGGGTATGGGTTTGGATCTGTCCAGCGCTTTTTTCAGCGGCTAGCTCGTGTCCATTGAGTAGGCAGATCGTCTGCGCCACCATCTCCATGTGGCACAGCTCCTCGGCTGCAATATCCAAGAACATATCTTTGATTGCTCGATCCTTAATGCGGAAAGATTGCGCCATATATTGCATAGCGGCTTTGAGTTCCCCGTTGCCGCCGCCCAACTGTTCCTGCAATAAGGATGCATATGCTGGATTTGGTTTTTCGATCTGCACTTCTTGCAGCAGCGCACTTTCATGTTTAAACATTGTACATCACCCCTTTGACGATAGGATGCGTTCGATCTACGCGAAATATACGGGATGGAAAATTTCAATTTGTTGCATGTGACGGACATATTGCAAAAAAGTTGCGGTATTTATATACTTTTCATTGCATTCTAACACGTGTCAAAAAGGTTCTCGCGCTGGTAATGGCCTTCGCCATGGCGTTCACCATGATGGCCACAGCCGGCGCGGCGTACA